>JAYUWF010000229.1:0-4690 GCA_043753685.1 Herminiimonas sp. | reverse complement strand
AGCCGGCCTCGGTCAGCTCGGCCATTTCGGTCAGCGCCTTGCCTTTCAGGCCGACCGTCAATGCGCCCAGCGGATAGACGTGCGCCTGGTTCAGTTTTTCGGCGCGGTACTTGAGCATCTCGACCAGGCCGGGCTCGTCCAGGACCGGGTCGGTGTCGGGCGGGCAGACCAGGCTGGTCACGCCACCCTGCAGCGCGGCCTGCATTTCGGACTCCAGCGTGGCCTTGTTTTCATAGCCTGGCTCGCGCAGGCGCGCCGACAGGTCGACCAGGCCGGGGGCAACCACCAGGCCGCTGGCGTCGATCGTCTCGTCAGCCACGAAGCCGGCAGGCGCCGTGCCGACGCCGGCGATTTTGCCGCCGGTGATGTACAGGTCGTGGAGTGCGTCGATGCCGTTGGCCGGATCGACCAGGTGGCCGTTTCGTATGTGCAGATTCATCTTGTTTTTCGTTCGCTCTCTGATCGCTACTTGCTCGCCAAAATGCTCATCACCGCCATCCGCACCGCGATGCCGAAGGTCACCTGCGGGAGGATCACTGCCTGGTTGCCGTCGGCAACCGCCGATTCAATTTCGACGCCGCGGTTCATCGGCCCCGGATGCATGACGATGGCGTCCGGCTTGGCCAGCGCCAGGCGCTCGGTGGTCAGGCCGTAGCTCTTGAAGAATTCCTGCGCCGAGGGCAGCAGTGCGCCGCTCATGCGCTCGTTCTGCAGGCGCAGCATGATGATCACGTCGACGCCTTTCAGACCTTCGTTCATGTCGGTGAAGACCCGCACGCCCATCTGTTCCAGACCGGAGGGCAGCAGCGTGCGCGGCCCGATGGCGCGCACTTCCGGCACCCCCAGGGTGGTCAGCGCATGAATGTCGGAGCGCGCCACCCGGCTGTGCAGGATGTCGCCCACGATCGCCACCGTCAGGTTGCTGAAGTCCTTCTTGTAATGGCGGATCGTGTACATGTCGAGCAGGCCCTGCGTCGGATGCGCGTGCCGGCCGTCGCCGGCGTTGACGACGTGGACATGCGACTGCCGGGTATCGATCAGGTGCTTGGCGATCAGGTACGGCGCGCCGGATTGCGCGTGCCGCACCACGAACATGTCGGCGTGCATGGCCGACAGGTTGTCGATGGTGTCGAGCAGCGACTCGCCCTTGCTGGCGCTGGAGGCCGAAATGTTCAGGTTAATGACGTCGGCCGACAGACGCTTGCAGGCGATCTCGAAGGTGGTGCGGGTGCGGGTCGAATTCTCGAAGAACAGGTTGAAGACGCTTTTTCCCCGCATCAGCGGCACCTTCTTGACGTCCCGGTCGGAGACGCCGACGAAGGACGAGGCCGTGTCGAGAATGTTGAGCACCACTGCTTTCGGCAAGCCTTCGATGGTCAGCAGATGCTGCAGTTCGCCGTGCGAATTGAGCTGGGGATTATGCATGGTCGACCGTCAGCGTGAAGGCGCCATCGGCGGCGCGTTGCAGGACCAGCGATTCGCCGGGCTCGAGGATGACCATGTCGGCCACGAAATCGGCCGCGATCGGCAGCTCGCGCCCGCCGCGGTCCACCAGCGCCGCCAGCAGGATGCGCGCGGGACGACCGTAGTCGAACAGTTCGTTGATCGCCGCCCGCGTGGTGCGCCCGGTAAAAAGCACGTCGTCGACCAGCAGGATGGTGGCGCCATCGACGTCGAAGGGAATGTGGCTCGGCTTGACATCGGGCCGCAGTCCCTTGCTGGCATAGTCGTCGCGGTAGAACGAGGCGTCGATGAAACCGAGGCGCGCTTCCAATCCGAGCGCGCTCGCCAGGCGTTCGGCCAGCCAGGCACCGCCGGAATGGATGCCGACGATGGCGACCTGATCGGCGCCGGCCAAGCCGGTCCTGACTTGCTGTTCCAGCGTCCGGTACAGCGACTCGGCGTCTTTAAGATTGGGCATGGTCTGAGGAAGGATCTGAATGAGGATCTGAATGCGGATCTGAATGCGACGGGTCGTCGAAATACTGTTGCAGGATGATCGATGCCGATCGGTCGTCGATGTATTCGCCGCGCGCGCGCCAGCACCGCCGACGAATAACGCTCGTCGACCAGTACCGTCTCGACACCGAAGCGTCCGTGCAACTGATGCGCGAAGCGGCGGCAGCGCACGGTCATGGCGTGCGGCGCGCCATCCGGATGACTGGGCAGGCCGACGATGCAGCGCGCCGGGCGCCATTGCGAGATCAGGGATCCGATCGCTTCGAACTTGCCGTCGTTGGTGGCGGCGGCGATGATTGTCAGCGGTTGTGCCTGGCGCAACAGGCTGTTGCCGACGGCGACACCGATGCGTTTGAGGCCAAAGTCGAAGCCGAGTATCGTTTCCAGTACCGCTTCCACTAATGGGTCCGACCGGCGGCGCCGACGGGCCAGGAGCGCGCAGCGCGCTCAGGCATGCCCGGCTTCGCCAGAGAGCATCATCGGATCGATGCCCAGCAGCTTCAGCGCTGCCACGAAACGCTCTGCGATCGGCGTGTCGAAAATGATCGCCCGTTCGGCGGCGACGGTCAGCCAGCCGTTGCGGGCGATTTCATCCTCGAGCTGGCCGGCGCCCCAGCCGGCGCACCCCAGGCTGACCAGGATGTGCTGCGGACCATGGCCGCTGCCGACTGCTTCCAGGACATCCTTCGAGGTGGTCAGCGCGATTTCGTCATTGACCTTGATCATCGAAGAAAACGGCCCGGGCGGCGCATGCAGCACGAAGCCGCGCTCGACCTGGACCGGGCCGCCGAACATGACCGGCTGCTTGTCGATGGCAACCCCGCTGGCAGCGATTTCCAGCTGCAGGTCGATGCGTTCGAAGAGCGCATCCATCGTCATGTCGGTGGGCTTGTTGATGATCACGCCCAGGGCGCCCTCGGCATTGTGTTCGCACAGGTAGACCACGCTGCCGCCGAAGACCGGATCAAGCATTGACGGCATGGCGATCAGAAAATGATCGGCGAAATTCAGCGGCGCAACGTCGGGCTGGGCAGTCGCCCGTGCGCGGCGCGCGCGCGAGACGCCCGGCCGGCGCGAGGCGCCGCCGGGCAGATCGGATTCGGGAGGAGTTTTACGAGGCTTCACCATGGGCGCATTTTAGCAGTTTTGGGCGCGGCAAAAAAGCCGAAAGTGACCGGTGCGGCCAGTCCGGCGCGCCCGTTCGCGTTGGAAGAACCTGTTTCGATCCGCAAGATCGCTGCCTGCGGAAACAGGTTCCAGGCCGGCTCTGGGCCGACTGTGGGCCGACCATTGGCCGGGTCGCGCTGTGGCGGCGACCTGTTTGCTCTAGAATTCCCTGCACCGATTCCTCGAAAGCCCATCCATGCCCCGCTTCGATCAAACCCTGGTCTGGTTCCGCCGCGACCTGCGCAGCTTCGACCATGCGGCACTGCATTACGGGCTGACCCAGAGCCGGCAAGTTCATTGCGTCTTCATTTTCGACCGCGCCATTCTCGATCCGTTGCCGCGCGCCGACCGGCGCGTCGAATTCATCCAGGCCAGCATCGTCGAACTGGCGGCCGACCTGCGCCGGATGGGTGGCGACCTGATCGTGCGGCATGCGCATGCCGCATCCGAAATCGCCGAGCTGGCAGCGCAGCTGAAGGTCGACGCCGTCCTTGCCAACCGCGACTACGAGCCGCAGGCGATCCGGCGCGATGCCGACGTCGCCGCCACCCTGCAAGGGTCCGGCCGTGCATTCCTGCTGTTCAAGGACCAGGTGATCTTTGAACAGGATGAAGTGCTGACGCTGTCGGATCGACGCTTCACGGTCTTTACCCCTTACAAAAATGCCTGGTTGAAGAAACTCCAGACCTCGCCGGTGCCGGAGATCGCCGATTTCTACCTGCGCTCCTATCCGGTCGACACCCATAGTGCCAACTTCGCCGCGCCGGTCGACGGCATCGCCGGCCCGGTGCCGTCGCTGGAAGCGCTCGGTTTCGAAAAAACCAACCTGTCGACCCTGCCGATTCCCACCGGTATGTCGGGCGGCGCCGAACTCTTTACCCAATTCCTGCCGCGCATGCCGGGTTACCGCGGCACGCGCGATTTCCCCGCGGTCAAGGGGCCGTCCTATCTGTCGGTGCACCTGCGCTTCGGCACGGTGTCGATCCGCGCCCTCGCGCGGCGCGCGGTCGAGGCATTGCGGGCCGGCGAAGGCGCGGCCGATGGCGCCGACGGCACCGCCACCTGGCTGTCGGAATTGATCTGGCGCGATTTCTATTTCATGATCCTGGATGGCAATCCGCGCGTGACCGAGCATGCCTTCAAGCCGGAATACGATCGCATCGTTTGGGAAGAAGGCCCGCAGGCGCAGGAACTGTTCGCCGCCTGGTGCGAAGGCCGTACCGGTTATCCGCTGGTCGACGCCGCCATGGCGCAGATCAACCAGACCGGCTACATGCACAATCGCTTGCGCATGGTCACCGCCTGTTTCATGATCAAGGACCTGGGGCTGGACTGGCGCTGGGGCGAGCGCTATTTCGCCGATAGGCTCAACGATTACGACCTCTCCGCCAACAACGGCGGCTGGCAGTGGGCGGCGTCTTCCGGCTGCGATGCGCAACCATATTTCCGCATCTTCAATCCGATCACGCAATCGGAAAAATTCGATGCCGAGGGCAAGTTCATCCGCCGCTACCTGCCGCAACTGGCGAAGCTGAACAACAAGCAGATCCACGCACCATGGCTG
>JAYUWF010000228.1:0-4693 GCA_043753685.1 Herminiimonas sp. | reverse complement strand
TTGACGTTGCTGCTGTTTTTGGTCGTTCTGTTGATGCTGCTTGCTGACGTCGTTGCCGGGGAATGGCTTCGGTTGCGGCTGGTCCTGCTTGGTTGACTGGTTCATCGTGCTCTCCTTGGATTGGCTCGGCGATCTGCGCAGCATGGCGCAGATCTGTTCACATTGCGCCGAAGGCAATTGCGCCACTGTGCGCCAACCAACTTACGCCTGCTCAATTATGTCCGGCGTCGGACTTACCGGCCTCCCACGCATTCGAAACCTGTGTACCATTCACCGATTTCTGGAGACGCAATGCGCTCATCCCTGCTCGCCCTGGCAACCGTCATGGCGCTCTGCAGCCAATTTCCGGCGTACGCACAAGGCGACATGCGACCCGGGCTGTGGGAAGTGACCACCACGTCCGACCTGTTGCGCCTGGTGCCCGCCATTCCGCCCGACCAGATGCAGCGGCTGATGAACCTGGCGCGCCAGAACGGCGTCGACCTGCCGCAGATTAACAATGGCGCAGCCACCTCGCGCGCCTGCATCAGCCCGGCAATGGCAGCGCGCCAGACGCTGCCGATCCTCTACCAGCATCAGGCCGGCTGCAGTACCCGCAATGCCACGCGCGACGGCAACCAGTACCGTCTCGAATTCGTCTGCAGCAGCGCCAACGTCAAGGGAAAAGGCAAGGCACAAGGCACCGTCAACAACGCCGAGAGCTTCGCCGGACAGACTGCCTTCGAAGGCACTGTGCAGGGCACGCCGGTCAATGAACATGCCGACATCAGCGGCCGCTGGCTGGAAGCGAACTGCGGCGCTGTCAAGCCGCTGGAGTGATGCTGGAGCGGTTTTCGACAACGCGCTGATCCGGCGCGCGTCCCGGTGCACTATATCTATTCCCACTGTAACGAACGCTCACAACAGATACAGATAGTTGCTATTAAATCAACATTGTAAGCCTATATTCCAAGCTTCTGAATTGCAATCATCTCGAGGACCGTCATGGGAATACAATATCGCCCGCTCATTCATCCGCTGATGGCAGCCGCTGCCGTTTCGACGACACTGGTGTCCGTGATGGGCATCGCTGCGCTAAGTGGCGTACTGCCATGGATGCCGGGCGCAGCGACGCAGAAATTGCCGCCGGGGTTGCCGCTCGCCGGCATAGCGGTGGCCCCCGCCGCGATCGTGCTGCCCACTGCAGCGTTGAAACCATCCACACCGCCGAGCGCGGCCGAATCGCTGAGACCAGGCGAGACCCTGATCACAGCCTACACCCGCGCCGCGCCGCGCGCGGTCGCACTGGCGCCTGCAGCAGCGTCCACGTCGATTGCAACGGTGAGCACGCCGGCGCAGCCGACATTCGCCGGTTCGACACCGCCAGCAGCGGCACTGACGCTTGCCCAGTCAATCATGCCGACGGCAAAGCAGCAAGCACTCGAGGCAACCAGGACCGCATCGCTGCAACCGGCACCATCCATGCGTGAGCGTCAGCGCAACCGCGAGGCAACGCTCGTGGCCACTTCCGGCAATTCGACGGACGGCAGCAGCAGCACCGGCGCCCAACTGCGAAGCAGCAGAGGTGCGCCGCAGCCGAACGATCCGCAGCGCTACAGCGACGCGCGCCGCACTGCGACCTCGTCGGCTGGGATCACCACCCGCGTATCGAACGGCACGTCGCGGATCACACCGATCTACCGTGCCGACGCACCGCCAGATGCCAGCCCTTCGACGAATTATGATGACCCGGAACTGCAGCCGTCCCGGCGCAGCGGCAATCGAACCGCAGGCGACATCGCGGTCGTCTCCGAGCGCGGCAGGACCGAGCCGAATCGCCGTTATGCAGGCGACGACCGCGATGCGACACCCGCGACCTATCCGGTCGCATCCGTGTACACCGGTGGCGATAGCAGCAACAGCATCGGCAGCACGATAGGCAAGACGGTTAGCAAGGGAATCGACAAAACGATCTCGGTGATCTCCGATGTGCTCAGCGGCCGCTATGTACCGCCGCCTCCGGTCGACCCGCAGGATAATATCTATCGTTGAATCGACATCGGCCACGATCGGTCGATCCTACCGACGCGACGCCTCTCCACTCGCGCAACGCGGGTTGCGGGCGACCGGGCAACTGCATGCAAACGATGATCGACGGGATCAAACGCGAAGTCAAACGAACACTTGCACTGAGTGCTTTCCTGCTGTCGAATACCGGACACGCCGTGACCAACGGCCGCCCGGTGGCGATCGAGGAAGCGGTTGCCGTCAACACCGTCCTGATCGCCTGTATCGCGAAGGTCGGCGCCGCGGCGCATCCCTGTTTCGGTGATTCCGGTGCGCCGATCTATCTCGTCGAAAATGGCAAGCCGCTGCTGATCGGCATTCAAACCCAGGTCCAGACGAATTTACGCGGCCGCGCGTATTGCGATGCACCGGTCATCGGCATGCGCGGCGATGGCTATATCGATGAAATGCGACTGATTGAAGAAGCGCTCGAAGCAGCCCGGTAGCCAGCCGCCGAATCGAAGGCCTGCGACCAGTTGAATTTGCCGGGCTATCAACAGATCGCCGCTGCGCCACTGCTTGATTCAACTTAATTATTTTTTCTGATTTAAGAAAATTAATGAATCCGTAATACGCATCGGGGCGTAGAAGTTTGGCAGTTCACAATCATCCAATCGGAGGAAATACCATGTTCAAGTTACGTTCCGCAGTCTTCACCGCCACCTTGCTCGCCGTTTCCAGCCTGTCGTTCGCCGATGTCATGGTGGGCGGTCAAAGCATGCTGCCGTCCAAGGACATCGTCGACAATGCCGTCAATTCGGCGGACCACACGACGCTGGTCGCTGCCGTCAAGGCGGCCGGCCTGGTCGACACGCTCAAGGGCAAAGGACCATTTACCGTTTTCGCACCAACCAATGCGGCCTTCGGCAAACTGCCGGCCGGTACTGTCGACACCCTGGTCAAACCGGAGAGCAAGGCCACCCTGACCAAAATCCTGACCTACCACGTGGTGCCAGGCAAATACGATTTCGCAGCGCTCGCAGCCGATATCAAGAAGCACAAGGGCAAGGCGGAACTGGCCACGGCCAGCGGTGGCAAACTCAGCTTCGCGATGAACGGCATGCATAACATCACTGTGACGGACGATAGCGGCAATACCGCCAACATCAGCACCTACGACGTGTACCAGTCGAACGGCGTGATCAACGTGATCGACACGGTACTGATTCCGAAATAATTCGCTCGTGGTTTGCTTCGAACGGCCTGGTTTTTTACAGGCTGCTTTTGCCATGGGCTGGCCGTATCAATCAAGCGTTGGCATTCGCAGGCAATGGGCATGTCCAGCTGTCGACCGGATGACACGCGGGATGTGTAATTTTCAGTGAGCGCATGCACCTTGTAAAAAGCATTAAAATGTCGGCTGACGTATGAGCATTTTCATCTTTCTCTTACCATGCCAAGTACCCGGCAAGGATAAATTGGGAACCGGATGTGCTCCTGATGGGATGCGATGCAAGGCGGTGGAGCAAGGAATTCGTAGGGCATGCCCTACGCTTGCGAAACGGCATCATCTTGCAAGCTGATGCGCCTTCTGGACCCACCGCAGTGCGAGCACTGCAACGGGAGACCAACGCGGCAGCGCGTCCATCAGGGCCGCAGATATTCACAATTTATTCTGGCGGGGGTTCTTTAGTACCCGACCAGATCAATCCAGGAATTCGAATGAAATACTTTCCAACGTTTCCAGCGCCCGCTTTCCCGATGACGCGTATCGCCACCGCTCTGCTGGGCCTGTGGGCAATCTCGAGCCATGTGCATGCTGATGCCGAC
The DNA here is from genome assembly GCA_043753685.1 of Herminiimonas sp. Lineage (GTDB taxonomy): Bacteria > Pseudomonadota > Gammaproteobacteria > Burkholderiales > Burkholderiaceae_D > JANXSS01. Next base: position 877 of record JAYUWF010000228.1, on the reverse strand, counting down.
GCAAAACTGCAGGAAGTGGTGATCGAAGGCTCCCGCAACAGTCAGCTGGGAATCGCAGACTCGGCAAATTCCGGCCTGGTGACCCAGAAGCAGCTGGAGGCACGCACCGTGTACCGTCCGGGCGAATTGCTGGAAGCGACCCCCGGATTGATCGTCAGCCAGCATAGCGGCGAAGGCAAGGCGAATCAGTTTTACCTGCGAGGCATCAATCTCGACCATGGAACGGACCTGCGCACGACCGTCGACGGCATGCTGGTCAATCAACGCACGCATTCCCACGGACAGGGCTGGACGGATCTGAATTTCCTGATTCCCGAACTGTCGCAGCGGCTCGAATACCGCAAGGGCCCCTACTATGCCGAGCAAGGCGACTTCGCGTCGGCCGGCGCTGTCAGTGTCGTCTATGCTAACCGGCTCGAAGCAGGCATCGCCAGCATCGGCATCGGCCAGAACGGTTTCCGGCGCACCTTGCTGGCGGATTCTCCGAAGTTCGGCAACGGCAACCTCCTGTATGCGCTCGAACTGTTCCACAACGATGGTCCCTTCACCCACGGTGACGACTACCGCAAGGCCAACGGCGTGCTGCGCTACAGCGAAGGATCGGAATCGAATGGTTTCAATGTCAGCCTGATGGCCTACAAGGCACGCTGGAACGCGACCGATCAGATTCCGCAGCGGGCAATCGATTCCAGGCTGCTGACAAGCCGCTTCGACGCGATCGATCCTACCGATGGCGGCAATGCCCATCGCTACAGCCTGTCGACGGCCTGGCAAAGGACGGACGAGACCAGCGCCACGAAATTGAACGCCTATGTGATCGGCCAGCAGCTCGACCTGTATTCGAACTTCACGTATTTCCTGGATGATCCGGTCAATG
>JAYUWF010000227.1:0-14159 GCA_043753685.1 Herminiimonas sp. | reverse complement strand
GGTTGGTGCTTTAAAAAAATAGTTCAATCAAAAAAATGCACTGGAGCGTTACCGAAGTCGGCTGCCTTCGCAGGATCGTCAACGCCGTCGGGCCGACTCGTATTCAAATTGTTCCTGCGGACCAGAATTTGTCCGTCGTCTGAAAACATAGCATTTCAGCATGGCGGCAGCTAACGGACATTTTTCAAACTGCAGGATTGAACGAAAAGGAACCATCATGGCTTCATTACAAGTTGGAGTTGCAAGAGCCGGCGGAGCAGAACTGGCCGCAGAGCTTATCGCAAAACTATCGCAATTCGGCACGCCGTTACAGAAGCAAGCGATGGCCTCACACACCGTGGGATCGGGTCCTATGCAGTTTGATCAGAACCAGAGCGATGCGATTGTGTCACTCACTCCCCCTGAACACGACGCACTCAACGCTGTGATGAAAGACAATAGCGTCGTACCCCAATCAAACGCCGAAATTGCGAAAAATGTCGGTACTTATTTCGAACAACATAATATCAAGCCAGCCGACGGCCAGAATTACACGTTGGCGCAAGTCGGCGATATCCTCGGCGATCCAAATGCAACAAAGGATCAAAAGGTCGCGGCTGCGCAATTGCTGACAGATATGAAAAAATTCCAGGGAGTTGACGGCGACAACAAAGACGGAAAATTCACGATGGAAGACCTGCAAGCGTTTGGCACCTCCAACGCCTGACCCCGGTTCATGCGCGGCATGGCGATCGCCTGCCGCGCTTCTCGCAAATTAATCAGTTGCGCGGCAAACCGTCCGCCAACTCGTCAGCATTGCAATTCATCAGCCGCCACTCGGCGCCACTTTCGCCCGCAATTCCCCAAGCTGCGCCTCCAGGTCCTCGATCCGCTGCATCAAGGTCAGGGCCAGCGACACACCGTGTCGATCGAGCTCGAAGTCGTCGCGCAGCCGCCGCGCCGTCGTCGCCGTTACCACCCAGCGCAATGCAAAGGCCGGCGGCGTGTCGACTTCGTCGACCGGAACGATGACTCGATTGGCGATCAGTTCATCGATTTCCTCGACCGTCAGGCCGGACACTTCGGCCAGGTGCTGGGCGCTGCAGACGGCCTGGTCGTTGAGCCAGATCCAGTGCGAGGCGTTGATGTTGCCAGGATCCGGACTCATTGCATCTCCCGAGTGAAGTGCGCGCGTGGATGAAAGTCGGTTTGCGCGGCGAGTTGGCGATACAGCGCTTCATCGCGCGCCGACAGTGGTTTCGGCACGACGATCTGGATCACGGCGTACAGGTCGCCGGCGCCATCGTCGCTGCGTGGCAAACCGCGTTTTGCCAGCCGCATGCGCTGCCCCGATGATGTGCCGGGCTTGATCGTCAATTCGACCTTGCCGCCGGGGGTGGGAATTTCGACCGTGGTGCCCAGCGCCGCTTCCCACGGCGCCAGCGGCAGGTCGAGCGACAGGTCGTGTCCGCTGACCCGGTACAGCCGATGCGGCGCCAGGTGCAGCACAACGTACAGGTCGCCGGCCTTGCCGCCATTTCGGCCCGGCCCGCCCTTGCCGGCCAGGCGCAGGCGCTGCCCTTGGGAGGCACCCTTCGGAATCGTCACCCGGAAGGTGCGCTCGACCCGGTGCGGCAAACCGTGTTCGTCGTATTCGGGCAGCTCGACAGTGACGTCGGTCTCGCCACCGCTGTAGACCTTTTCCAGCGCGATGTTAACGTTGACCGAATAATCGTCACCCGGCACCTGCATGCTGGCGCGCGATTGCTGGCGGCCCGCGCCGCGTGCGCCGGGGCGGAACGATTTCAGGATATCGGCCAGGTCGACGTCGTCGAAGGCCGATTCGCCAGCGCCGAATTCCTGTTGCCAGGATGGCGGCGGGCTGAACTCCTGGCCGGCCGGCCGTCGTCCGAGAGCATCGTATTCCTTGCGCTTTTCATCGTCCTTGAGCGTTGCATAAGCTTCGGCGACCTCCTTGAATTTCTCTTCCCCGTTCGGATCCTTGGAAATGTCGGGGTGATACATGTGCGCCAGCTTGCGATAGGCTTTCTTGATATCGGCGGTGGTCGCCGTACGCTCCACGCCCAGAGCCTGGTAGTAATCCTTGTATTTCATGGGTCTTTCGCTTGAGGATGACACCGGCTGCGTGGTGCCCGCCGATTCATCTTAAACGGAGCAATGCAGCATACCGGTTAGGCAGCGGACAATTCCGCAAGTTCGGCCAGTTGTGACCGATCATACAGGCGCTGGGATCCCGCAACGGCAAAGACGTACCGGATGCGCCCCGCAGCAATCCTTCTTAAAGATTAAAATCGCCGTCTGGCGGCAATCTTGCCGTCCAAGGGTATGATCTTCCCTCGACGCACCGTACTTACAGGATCTTCAAGGAAACCATGTCCGTCACCCTGGTCACGACCGATACCCCGCAGGAGCGCACGCCCGTGCCGCAACTCAACGACTGGCTGTTCGACAGCAGCCCCGACTGCGTGAAAATCATCGATCGCGACGGCAGTGTGCTGGCCATGAATCGCAACGGTTTGTGCGCGATGGACATCGACGACTTCGCCGCGGTCTGTGGCGCACCGTGGCTCTCGCTTTGGGAAGGCGCCACGCATGGCGCCGTGACGGCGGCACTTCAGCAGGCAAGGGCCGGCGGTACCGGGCATTTCAGTGCCTATTGCCCTACCGCCAAGGGCACGCCGAAATGGTGGGACGTGATGGTCACGCCGGTGCGCGATGCAGAAGGCCAAGTGGTCCATCTGCTGGCAGTTTCGCGCGATGTTACAGAGGTGCATCAAGCCCGCGAAACGGCCGAAGCCAGCGCGGCGCGGTTTCGTTCGGTGGTGAAAGCGGTCAGCGCGATCGTCTGGGTCACGCCGCCGTCCGGTTATTTCGAATCCGAACAGCCCGAGTGGTCGGCCTTTACCGGACAATCCTTCGACCAGCTCAAGGGAAGCGGCTGGCTCGATGCCGTGCATCCGGACGATCGGGCGGCGACGGTCGCGGCAGCGCGGGCATCACAGGCCACGCTAGCGCCATTTCAACTCAAGCAAAGGCTGCGGCGCGCTGACGGGCAATTCCGCCACATGAGCGTGCAGGTAGTGCCGGTGCTTGACGCCGGCGGCAGCCTGCGTGAATGGGTTGGCGTCCATACCGATGTGACCGCTGAAAAAAATTCCGAGGATGCGCTGCGCCAGTCGACGCTCGAAATCGAGGAAGCGGACCGCCGCAAGACAGAATTCATCGTCACGCTGGCACACGAACTGCGCAATCCACTGGCGCCGATCCGCAACGGTCTGCAGATCATGAAGATGGCCGCCGACAAGCCCGAAACCATCGCCCGCGTGCGCAATGTCATCGAACGCCAGGTCGGCCAGATGGTGCGCCTGATCGACGACCTGCTGGACGTCGCGCGCATCAGCCGCGGCCAGGTCGAATTGAAGAAAGAGACGGTTGATTTCAACAGCATCGCCACCACCGCGGTCGAAACCAGCCTGCCGGTGATCGAAGCCGGGCACCATGAGCTGACCCTCGACCTCGGTAGCGACGCCTTGCCGCTGTCGGTCGACCCGGCGCGCATGGCGCAGGTACTGAGCAATCTCCTCAACAATGCCGCGAAATATTCACAGCCGAATGGGCGCATCGTGCTGGCCTCCAGGCGTGAAGGCAACGAGGCCGTCATCACGGTGCGCGATGCCGGCATCGGCATTCCCGCCGAGGCGCTGCCGCTGATCTTCAACCTGTTTGCCCAGGTCGGCGAACACCGGCGTCATGCCCAGGGCGGTCTCGGGATCGGACTGTCGTTGGTGCGCAACCTGGTGGAAATGCATGGCGGCAGCGTGGCTGCCAGCAGCGACGGCATCGGCATGGGCAGCTGTTTCGAGGTCCGACTGCCGCTCGATATCGACCTTCTCGCAGACGCTTGAATCGACGCCCGAGAGCGAATCCGGGATTGAACAACGGGGTGGGGACGCAGCATGCTTGATCTGGAATTCGTCCGGGCCCAGTTCCCGGCACTGGCCAACGGCTACGCTTATCTCGACAATGCCGGCGGCTCGCAGGTGCCGCGCCAGGTGGTCGAGCGGATCGGCCAGTATCTGTTGGGCAGCAACGTGCAGACCGGCGCCTCGTACAGCGAGTCGCAGATCGCCACCGCACGGGTGCTTGCGGCGCGCGACTCGGTGGCCAACCTGATCAACGCCAGGCGATCCGAAGAAGTCGTCATGGGCGGCGCCACCACGCTGCTGATGTTCCTGTTCTGTCGCGCGCTGGCGCCCGGGATCGAGCCGGGCGATGAAATCATCCTGACCGAGACCGACCACGAAGCCAACATCGGCGCCTGGGTCGCCTTGCAGGAACGCGGCGCCGTGATCAGGTTTTGGAACATCAACCGCGAGACGTTTCAATTGGACATGGCCGATCTGCAGGCGCTGATTACACCGAAGACGCGGTGGGTCAGCATGACGCATGCATCGAACATCCTCGGCACCGTCAATCCGGTGGCCGAGGTGGCGCGCATGGTGCATGCCGCCGGTGCGCGGTTATGCGTCGATGCGGTGGCCTACGCGCCGCACCGGCTGGTCGACGTCCAGGCCAGCGGCGCCGACGTGTATGTCTTCAGCTTCTACAAAGTGTTTGGGCCGCATTATGCAGTGCTGTGGGGCGATTACGAACTGTTGCGCAGCCTGCCGAGCCTGAACCATTTTTTCATCGGGAGGGACGTGTTGCCGTACAAGCTGCAGCCGGGGAACGTGAACTACGAACTGTCTTACGGATGCATCGGGATCAGCGATTATCTGAATGCGGTGGGCGAGCGCCTGGGCGTGGCCGCCGACCCTGCCGATCCGCGCGCACGGATGTGCGCCGCATTTGCCGCCTTCGAAGTGCATGAAGCGGCACTGGCCGAACGCCTGCTGCAGTTCCTGCGCCAGAAACCAGGTGTCAACATCATCGGCCATGCCGCCAGCGATGCTTCATTGCGCGTGCCGACCCTCAGTTTCCCAGTCGACGGCATGCAGTCGGAGGCGATCGTGCGGCAGATCGATCCGCACCGCATCGGCATTCGTTTCGGTGATTTCTATGCCAAGCGGCTGGTCAAGGCGCTGGCACTGGAGGACGCAGGCGGCGTGGTGCGGGTCTCGATTGCGCATTACAACACGATGGATGAGATCGACCGGCTGGTGTCGCATCTCGCGCCGGTGATCTGAGGTGCATGTGCCGAATGTGCCGAATGTCGAGGTGAGCATCGCTCGGGAAGATCCCTGCGCCACGGACAGCGTGACGCTCCTGGAGGAATTGTCGGCCGCGCTGGCAGCGATTACCGGCGACAGCGGCAAGGCATCGTTCGATCCCGATGATGTGCGGGTGCCAGGTGCAGCCTTCGTGCTTGCCCGTTCGGCCGATGGCCTTGCGATCGGATGCGGCGCGATCCGTCCACTGGCAGCGGGCATTGCCGAAGTCAAGCGCATGTATGCATGACCGGCGCATCCTGGTACCTGAACCATGCTGCTGAAATTTCTGGAGCGCGAAGCCGTCGTGCTGGGCTATGCGCGCTTATGGCTCGAGACCCGCGTCGTGAACCTGCACGCCGTGCGCTTTTATGAGCGCAACGGTTTTTACCGGATCGACAATTTCGGCAAGTACCACGGCAACCTCAACGCCGTTTGTTTCGAAAAAATCTTGCAGGTCAGTTAAAGCCGATTCCGGTCTGGCGAGCCGGCCTTGCGTCGGTCGGGTTCGACGTTGAACGTGACCACGAAGTGGGTGCCGCCGCCGTTCTCGCCACAAGCGATGGTCACCTGCGCGCCATGGTCGGCCACGATGTCGCGCACGATCGCCAGCCCCAGGCCGCTGCCGTCGGTCTTGTCATCGATGCGGTAGAAACGATCGAATACCGCTTCGCGGTGGGCCGCCGCGATTCCCGGCCCGCTGTCCTCGACCGCCAGGATGCAATGCTGGTCCTGTTCCCAGCAACGGACCGTCACGGTGCCTGCAACGGGCGTATAACGAATTGCATTGTCGATCAGGTTGTCGACCAGGTCGCGCAGCAGGAAGCGGTCGCCGACCACGCGCGCCGGCCGCAGATCGAATCCAAGGTCGATGCGGCGCAGGTCGGCTTGCTGGACGAACTGTTGTACCGCCTCGGATACCAGTTCGTCGAGCGCGACCGGTTCCAGGTCACGATTGTTGAAGTAGCTTGGTTCGGCTCGCGCCAGTGCCAGCAATTGGTTCGACTGGCGGATCATGCGCTCGGTCGCCGCCATCATCATCGAGGCCGTCGCAGCCGTCTCGGCGTTGTCGGCGTGGCGCGCCTGCAGCCATTCGAGGTGAATCTTCACGCCCGCCAATGGCGTACGAAGCTGATGCGCGACATTTGCCAGAAAATTGCGCTGCGCCGACGCGCCATCCTGCGCGCGCTGTAGCAAGCCATTGACCGCGGCGAGCAACGGCTCGAGTTCGACCGGTGCATCGACTTCCGGCAGCGGCGACAGGTCGATATCACGTCGGCGATCCAGTGCGTTTCGCATCGATTCCAGCGGGCGCAGCGCCTTGCGCACGGCACTGCGAACCACCGCGATGGCGACACAGGTCAGCAGCACTTCGATCGTCAGCAGCGCCGCGACGATCAGCCACAGGCTGCGCGTGCGCTTGCGCAGGGTCTCGGCTGCGCCGATATACACCGTGTGCGCGCCGATCCGGGTCTTCAGTGTGATGACCCGAACCGGCTCCTTGCGCATCATGCCTTCGTCGGCATGCGGATCGTCGATTGCCACGATTGACGGCATCGGCGGGAAATCCTGGTCGCCAGCCAGCGTGGTGCCGGCGGTGTCCCGCACCACGAAAAAAATCGAATCGAAGTGGTCGACCCGCAGCACCTGCTCGGCCTGTTGTGTCAGATCGATGACGACATTGGTGCCGTTGTCCTTCAGGCGCGGCACCAGCGCCCATGCGGCGTCGGCCAGGCTCTGGTCCCATGCGGTGCGGGTCGGCGTCCACGCCAGCCAGAACGTCAGGCCGGCGCCGACCAGGTTGATCAGCAACAGCGGCGCGATCAGCCACTTGAGCAGGTTGAGCCGAATGCTCGAGCCGGTCATGGCGACTGCCGTTCGCGGTCAGGCATCGGGATGTTCCAGCAGATAGCCGAAACCGCGGATCGTGCGGATCACGACGCCGGCGTCGGCGATCTTGGTGCGCACGCGCGAGATGTAGACCTCGACCGCATTGTCGGTCACGTCTTCTCCCCACGGCAGGATGGCATTGATGATCTGCTGTTTCGAGACCACCCGCCCGCGTTGCTGCATCAGGTATTCCAGAACCGCCCATTCGCGCACCGACAGGTCGATGAAGCGCTCACCGACGCGCGCGCGCCGGATGAAGGTATCCAGCACCAGGCTGCCGATCACCATCTCGGCCGGCGCCGGGGTGCTGCGCCGGACCAGCGCCTTGATGCGGGCCACCAGTTCCGGCGTGGCGAAGGGCTTGACCAGGTAGTCGTCGGCGCCGACTTCCAGGCCGTGCACGCGGTCGCTCACGGCGTCGCGCGCCGTCAACAGCAGCACCGGCAGGCCGATGCCGCGCTGGCGCAACCGTCGCACCACTTCGAAGCCGTCGATGCCGGGCAAGCCGATGTCGAGCACGATCACCGCAAACTGTTCCAGTCCCTTGAGCCAGATCGCTTCGTAGCCGTCGGCCAGCAGGTCGACCACCATGCCGTGCCCGCGCAGCGAGCGTGCGATGCCTTCGGCAAGGACAGCGTCGTCTTCGACCAGCAGTACATGCATTGCAGGGACACTTTCGCGAGAGGGATGGCGCACGGGTCAGGCGCGGGGTATCGGCAGTATCGATACCGGGATTGTAGTCCCCGCGCGTGCGGCGCCGGTCAATGGTCCTTTGCTTGTCAGGTATTCGTCAGACTTTCGTCACGCCGCTGCAAGGTTGGCCCGCCATACTGCGGCCACGGCCACGCAACGGTGCGCCGGCAAACACTTTCGCGGGAATCGATCATGTCAAAACCTCTGCTGCATCCGATCATCCTTGGCGTCGCGCTTCTGGCCGGCTGTTCCTCCCTGCAGCATCCGGTCGCCGTCGATTGGCAAAACGGCGCCAGGCGCGGCACGGTCACGCGCACCTTCGATGCAAGCACACCGGTCGCACTGCTGCCCGTATGCCTGAGATCGCTACCGAGCGCCGAGCTGGCGGCGCATCGCTATGTCGAGGTCGAAGCCATGCACCGCCGGCATGCATACCGCGATGCCGGCCAGCTTCCGGCCGGTGTCAACGCCGGGCCTGGCGACGCCGTCGAGATCTATACTAAAAACTGCGAGGCCGGATCACTGTCGACGATTTCCCGCCTTCTGCCACCTGCGCCGCCACCGCCGTGATCGGCACGTATCGCGATGTTGTACCGGCGTTGCGCCCGATCGCGCGCCTGGTAACCGTTCTGTCGCCCCTGGCTCGACGCGCCTGGCTGCTGCCGGCGTTGCTTGTCGCTGTCAACGCCATGGCCACACCTGCGGCAGCGCAGCGGTTGAGCATCGCCGACGCCGTCGCCATGGCGCAGCGTGACAATCACGATCTGCGGCTGGCCCGGCTGGGCATCGATTCGGCCGCCGCCGCCATCGAGACTGCCGGCGCCGCGCCGAATCCGACCCTGACGCTGGGTGTTTCCGGGATCAATCCGAATGCCGGCATCGGCAGCGGTGGGCTGCGCAGCAAGAGCGTCGACAGTTCTGCCCGCGTCGATCAAGTGTTCGAGCGCGGCGGCAAGCGGCTACTGCGACTCGATAACGCGGCCGCGCTGAAGGTTGCGGCGGAACTCGATGCCGCCTGGGCCAGCCTGCAGCTCGACATCGCCGTGGCGCAGGCTTCTTACGACCTGCTGGCGGCGCAGGAACGGCTGGTGCTTCTGACGCAAAGCACGCGCCTGGCCGATGCCGCCATGGCGGCGGCACGCCAGCGCAAACAGGCGGGCGACCTGGCCGGTGCGGACGTGGCCCGGCTCCAGGTCGATGCGCTGCGCATCCACAACGATGCAGACCTGGCTGGCGCCGAGGCGGCGCGGGCACGGCTGGCGCTGGCGCAATTGCTCGGCCATGGCGATCGTCCGGATGCGTTTGCGCTGGAAGACGACTGGCCGGTCGTTGCGGCGGTGACGGCGCCCGATGTCGAGGCGATCGTCGCCGGGCGTGCCGATGTCCGGGCCGCCCAGGCACGGGCCCGCGCCGCAGCCGCCGCCAGCAAACTGGCGCTTGCAGCGCGCACCCGCGACTTCACGGTGGGCGTCCAGTACGACCATTATCCCGTCACTGCCACCAGCACCCAGGGTGGCGGCAACAGTCTTGGCGTGGCCATCCAGATACCGCTGTTCGTGCGCAACCAGTTCGATGGCGAGATCCGCAGCGCCGCGCTGGCCGCCGACGCCGCCGACCAGACCCTGGCCCGCATCCGCGGCGCGGCCCTGAACGAAGTGCTGCGCTTGCTGACCGATCAGCGCAGCGCCGGCGAGCGCCTGCAACGGTACGAGACGCAAATCCTGCCGGCGGCAAAGCGCTCGGCCGACGCTGCCGAATTTGCCTTCGACCGTGGCGCGATCGCCATCATGGACGTGCTCGACGTGCGCCGTACCTATCGCCAGACACAGCTCGAGGCGATCGCCGTGCGCGCCGAACATGCCAAGGCAGCTGTCAGCGTCGCGCAACTTGCACCAACCCGTTACCCGGAAAGCGCCAACCCGAGATGAAATCACCAATCAATGCGCAGTCCCTGCCGATGCAGTGTGCCGTCGCCGCAGCATTGACGGCGCTGGTCGTGGCGGGCGTATATCTTGCGTCGTCCGCTGGGGCCGAGGCGCCGCCGGTGGCTGCCGGCGCTGTATCGGGCGCGGTGCCGGCCGCGGTGCCAGGTACCGTCCACTATCCAGCCGATGCGCCGCAATTGGCCTCGATCGTGGTCACGCCGGTGCGTTTCGACGTGATCCCGGTATTGGAGCCGCAGCCGGGACGGGTCGCCTATGACGAGAGCCTGACGACCCGCGTCAGTTCGCCGATTGCCGGACGGGTGCTGTCGGCGCGGGTAGAAATCGGTGACCCGGTGCGGGCCGGCCAGACCCTGGCGCAGCTCGACGCACCCGAGCTGGCCACCGCCGAAGCCGACTGGCAAAAGGCGCGCGCCGACGAACTGCGCAAGCAGCGGGCATTCGAGCGCGCCCGCGCGCTGCTGGACGCCGAAGTGGTGGCCCGCAAGGACTTCGAAGGCGCTGAAGCAGACCTCGCCCAGGCACGCTCCGAAACCCGGCGCACCGTGCTCCGGATGCGCAACCTCAGCGCCACGGCCACGCAGAACGGCCGCTACGACATCAAGACCGCGCTGGCCGGAATCGTCACCGAACGGCAGATCAATCCGGGCCAGGAAGTGCGCCCGGATCTGGCCGCGCCACTGTTCGTGGTGACCGACCTGGACCATCTGTGGGTGATCGTCGACGTGCCGGAACAGGGGGCCACCTTGCTGCACCCGGGCCAGCGCGCCACGGTCGAGAGCGAGGCCTGGCCCGGCCTGTCGCTGCCGGCTACGGTCGATCGGGTTGGCATGCTGCTCGACGCTGGCACGCGCCGCGTACAGGTGCGCTGCCGGGTGCAGAACCAGGGCCGCAAGCTCAAGCCGGAAATGTTCGCCCGGGTTTCGTTCCTGCCCGGTGGTGCCGACCACAATGCCAACACCGGCGCCGAGGTACAAGCTGTTGCCTTGCCAAACACCAGTCTCTTCATCGAGGGCCGTTACAGCCATGTCTTCGTGCAGACGCATCCCGGCACCTTTGAAAAGCGCCGGGTCCACGTCCGCTCCAGCAATCGCGAGCGCAGCTTCATCGATACCGGCCTGGCCGCCGGCGAATCGGTGGTGACCGAAGGCGCTTTCCTGCTGACCACCGAGGCCGGCGCCAATGCTCGCTAGACTCATCGATTTCGTCCTCGGCCAGCGGATGTTCGTGCTGATCCTGACGGCGGCCCTGGCCGCGCTGGGATACCGGGCCTTGTCGAACCTGCCGATCGAAGCCTTTCCCGACGTGCAGGACGTCCAGGTACAGATCGTCACGCAATATCCGGGGCAGGCCGCCGAGGAAGTCGAGCGCGCCGTGACCCTGCCGATCGAGCGCGAAATGAGCGGCGTGCCGCGCCAGACCCAATTGCGCTCGGTCTCGATTGCCGGGCTGTCGGTGGTCACGCTGACCTTTGCCGACGGCACCGACGACTATTTCGCGCGCCAGCAGGTACTGGAAAAACTGCAGAACATTACCTTGCCCAACGGTCTGCAGCCCAGCCTGGCGCCGCTGACCACGGCCGTCGGCGAAATCTTCCGCTACGTGGTGGCGCACCCGTCCTCGATGCCCGACAGCGAAGTGCGCGCGCTGCAGGACTGGGTGATCCGGCCGGCCCTGCGCATCGTGCCCGGCGTGGCCGAAGTCGTCAGTTTTGGCGGCAGCATCAAGCAATACCAGGTGCGCGTCGATCCGCTGCGCCTGAAGCGCTTCGGCGTCACGCTCGACCAGGTCAGCACCGCTCTGGGGGCCAACAGCGCCAATGTCGGCGGCGGCAGCATCCGTCGTGGCGACGAAGCGCTGGTGGTGCGCAGCCTCGGGATTTTCGACCGCATCGACGACATCGGGCGCGTCATCGTCAGCGCCAGAGGCGGGCGCACGGTGCTGGTGTCCGACGTGGCCGATGTCGGCATCGGCGAGCGACCCCTGTCCGGCGTGGTTGCCTTCAACGACCGCAATTCGGTGGTCGAGGGCATCGTCCAGATGGGCAAAGGTAACAACGCCGCCAAGGTGATCGACGACCTGCGCGCCGCGATCGCCACCGTCAATGCAAAACTGCCCAGGGGCGTGACGCTGGAGCCGATTTACGATCGCACGGTGCTGATCGACCACACCGTGCGCACCGTGACCGAGAACCTGCTGGTGGGCGCGGCGCTGGTGATCGCGATCCTGATCGTGTTCCTCAAAAACTGGCGCGCCGCCCTGATCGTTGCAACAGTCATACCGTTGTCGCTCCTGTGCGCCTTCATCATGCTCGATGCGCGCGGCATTCCGGCCAACCTGATCTCGCTCGGTGCAGTCGACTTCGGCATCATCATCGACAGCGCCGTGGTCATGGTCGAGGCGTTGATGGTGCGCCTGGCGCTGCAGGAACAGGCCGCTCCCGGCGGCATGGTCGTCTATGGCGAGCGCAGGAAGACGCTCAAGGAAACCGTGGTGGCGATGGGGCATCCGATCCTGTTTTCAAAGGCCATCATCATCGTCGCCTTCCTGCCGATCTACACGTTCCAGCGGGTCGAAGGAAAGATCTTTTCGCCGGTCGCCTTCACCCTCAGCTTCGCCATGCTGGGCGCCCTGATCCTGACCATGACGCTGGTGCCGACCCTGCTGGCCTGGACCCTGCGCCGCTATCCGATGGCCGAACGCCACAGCCCCTGGATGGAACGGCTGCAGCACTGGTATCGCGCCCGCCTGGTCGCAGCGCGCAGGCTGCGCACGCCGGTCATGCTAGCGTCGGCCGGCGTGCTGGTGGCGACCATCGCCTGCGCGCCGCTGCTGGGCAGCGAATTCCTGCCGAAACTCGACGAAGGCAACATCTGGCTGACGATCAGCCTGCCGCCCTCGGCATCGCTGCAAAAGACCCAACAGACCGAACAGCAGGTACGCGCCATCCTGCGCAGCTTTCCGGAAGTCGGCAACATCATCGCCCACATGGGCCGGCCCGACGACGGCACTGATCCGAAGGGCCCGAACAACCTGGAAATCCTGGCCGACCTGAAGCCGAGGGGCAGCTGGCGCTACCCCGACAAGGACCGGCTGATCGCCGCCATTTCCACGCGCATCCGTGCCTTGCCGGGCGTGCCGACCAATTTTTCGCAAGTCATCGAAGACAACGTCGAGGAAGCCCTGTCCGGCGTCAAGGGCGAGATCGCCGTCAAGATTGCCGGCCCCGACCTCGACGTGCTGGCCCAGAAAAGCGATCAGGTGGCGCGCATCCTGGCCGCGATTCCCGGCGCGGCCGATGTCGCGGCGGTGCGCATCGGCGGCCAGAGCGAGCTCGACATCGTGATCGACCGTCAGCGCATCGCCCGGCTCGGCATCAACGTGGCCGACGTGAATGCGGCGATCCAGACTGCGCTGGCGGGCAATGCGGTCAACACCTTCTACGAGGGCGACCGCCGCTTCGACATCACGCTGCGGCTGCAGGCGCCGTATCGCGAATCGGCCGACGCCGTCGGGGCGCTGCAGGTCAATCTGCCCGGTGGCGCCGGTACCGTCGCCCTGTCCGAACTGGCCAAGATCGAGCTGCGCCAGGGTGCCTCGCGCATCAGCCGCGAAGGGGGCGAACGCAATGCCGCCATCAAGGCCAACCTGCTCGGGCGGGATCAGGGCAGCTTCGTGGCCGAAGCGCAGCAGAAGGTGGCCGAGCTGGTCGGTCTGCCGCCCGGCTACGTGCTGACCTGGGGCGGTCAGTTCGAGAACCAGCAGCGCGCGGTCAAGCGTTTGCGCATCATCATTCCGGTCACGGCGCTGTTGATTTTCCTGCTGTTGTTCTGGACCTTTCGCTCGGTGGGCAAGGCTTTCCTGGTGCTGGCGATCGTGCCGTTCACGCTGATCGGCGGCGTGCTCGGGCTGGCGCTGTTCGGGCTGCATTTTTCGGTGTCGGCGGCGGTCGGCTTCATCGCCGTGGCCGGGATCTCGGTGCAGAACGGCGTCATCATGGTTGAGCAGATGGTGGACCTGGCAGCTGCCGGCGGCCCGCATGCCGACAGCGCCATCGAAGGCGCCGTGGCGCGCCTGCGGCCGATCCTGATGACGGCGCTGATGGCAGGCCTCGGCCTGCTGCCGGCGGCGCTGTCGCACGGCGTGGGTTCCGAGACGCAGCGACCGTTTGCCGTGGTGATCGTGGGCGGCATCGTCTCCGCCACGTTTTTCACCTTGCTGCTGCTGCCGCTGGCCTTCGACTGGCTGTCCGGGCGGCCCGAGGCGGAGGCCTGAGGCGGCGGCTTGAAGCAGACGCTTGAAGCAAAGGCTTGAAGCAGAGGCTTGAGGCAGGCGCGCGCGGACGGGATGGCAGCTATGCCTCGAAAAAGGTATTAGGGAAATACGAATGTACCGCTACGATGGGCGTCCGGCAGTCCCGCTGCTT
>JAYUWF010000226.1:0-4707 GCA_043753685.1 Herminiimonas sp. | reverse complement strand
TGCCGGCAGTCCTGACCATTAATACTTGTCGTACACTGTGCGCCTCACCGCAAGGAAGGCGCCAAATGAATTCCATTACAGCAGACGTCGCCGTGATCGGCGCCGGTAGCGCCGGCCTGGCGGCTTACCGCGCCGCGCGCTCGCACGGCAAGCGGGTGGTGCTGATCGAGGGCGGGCCATACGGCACCACCTGCGCCCGGGTCGGCTGCATGCCCAGCAAATTATTGATCGCCGCTGCCGAAGCCGCGCACGCCATGCTGATCGCGCCGGGGTTCGGCGTGCATGCCGGTGCAATTTCCATCGATGGCCGTGCCGTGATGCAGCGCGTGCGCAGCGAGCGCGACCGCTTCGTCGGATTCGTACTCGACGGCGTGGAACAGATTGCCGCAGCCGACAAGTTGCGCGGCCAAGCCCGTTTCATCGATGCGCACACTCTCCAGATCGACGACCATACCCGGGTCCAGGCCGACCGCATCGTGATTGCCACCGGGTCCAGTGCCCAGGTGCCGCCGCAGTTGCAGGGGTTGGGCGACCGATTGGCGATCAACGACGACGTGTTCGAATGGGAGGACTTGCCGGCCTCGGTGGCTGTGATCGGCACCGGCGTGATCGGTCTGGAGATCGGCCAGGCGCTGCATCGCCTCGGTGTGCGGGTCGCGGTCTTCGGCCGCGGCACGCAACTGGCCGGCCTGCGCGACCCGGGCGTGCTGGCCAGTGCCCGCGCCGCCTTCGACGGCGAACTGGACCTGCGGCTCGAATCGAGGCTGGTGCGGGCGGCGCTCCGCGAGGACGGTGTCGAGCTGACCGTTGCCGGCGCTGACGGGGTCGAACATACCGAACAGTTCAGCCTGGTGCTGGCGGCGACCGGCCGTTCGCCCAACCTGGGCCGCCTCGACCTCCATCAGACCGGCCTGGCGCTCGATGCGCATGGCATTCCGCACTTCGATCGTCATACCATGCGCTGCGGCGACAGCACGATTTTCATTGCCGGTGACGTCGACAACGAGCGTCCGCTGCTGCATGAAGCCGCCGATCAGGGCCGCATCGCCGGCGACAACGCCGGGCGCTTTCCGGATGTACAGCCGGGCTTGCGGCGCGCGCCGCTGGCAATCGCCTTCACCGATCCGCAGATCGCGGTGGTCGGTACCGGCTTTCATGCGCTGGAGCCGGGCCGGACCGCCAGCGGCGAAGTCAGCTTCGCCGACCAGGGCCGTAGCCGCGTGATGCTGCAGAACCAGGGACTGCTGCGGGTGTACGGCGAATACGGCTCTGAGCGCTTTCTCGGCGCCGAAGTATGCGGACCGCGTGCCGAGCACCTGGCGCACCTGATGGCCTGGGCCCTGCAGGCCGGCATGACGGTGCCGCAGATGCTGCAGATGCCGTTCTATCATCCGGTGGTGGAAGAAGGCCTGCGCACGGCGCTGCGAGAGCTGCACGAAAAGCTCAAGCACGGATTGCCCGAGATCGAACACTGCACGGACTGCACGCCGGGCGTCTGAGGGCGATGCGCGGGCCGGTGGTTGCAGGCCATGGCATGCGTTACAGCCGAACCTGGCTGCAACTGGACGCGCATAAATATTGAATCAAGAATATTATGTTCGTTGCCGCACCGAGTAACGCGGCGATATCCCCTATCGTTGCCTGAACCGCATCGGATCTTATTCGTCCGGCGCGAACCACCCCTGATCTAGGAGCTTTTTGATGCTGTCATCTAACTTGAAAACTGTGAGAACCGATATGAAAACCCTCGTAAAAGATGCGCAGGATCTGTTTCGCGAAGCCACCAGCGCTACCGGCGAAAAAGCCGAAGTGTTGCGCAATCAGGGTCTGATGCTGCTCGACACGGCGGTCTCGAAGGCGCAGGAAGTGCAAACGGCGGCCATCGAAACCGGCAAGGAAATGGCGGAATCGGCAGACACCTACGTCCAGGAAAATCCATGGAAAGCCGTGGCCATCTCGGCCGGCGTCGGCGTCCTGATCGGCATGCTCATCGCACGCAAGTAAAACGACATGACCGGACCTCTCCCAACCCGGGCCGGCGAAGCGCCTGGTTTGATGGCCGGGCTCGGCGGCGTTGCGCGCAACCTGTTCGGCCTGATCGTCAACCGGGTCGAGCTGGCGGCGCTGGAGCTGTCGGCGGTGCGCACCAATCTGCTGAAACTGCTGCTGGTGGCCGCCCTGGGCATCTTCACGGCACTGTTTGCAATTGCCTACTGGACCGTCCTGGTGGTGTATCTGAGTTGGGATGCACTCGGCTGGAAAATCCTGCTGATCATGGCGGCGCTGTTTTCAGTGGCGACGGTGGCGATGGTGCTGTATGCCCGTTCATTGGTAGCGGATGGCAAGCTTTCCATGCCAGCCACGTTGGCTGAACTCAGCCGCGATCGCGACGCTCTCCTATGAACACGACCTCCACGACCGAAACAGAAAAGCCCGCCGTCACCGCGACGCCGCTGAGCTTCGAGCAGCGCAAGAAAGCGCTGATCGCCGAAGGCGCCATGCGCCGGCACGAGATCGACCGCGCGCGCGATATCGTGCGGGACAACCTGCATGCCGATGTGATCGCCAAAAATGCGGTAAGTCATTTCACCACGGCAGCATACGCTGCAGTCGACAACGTCTTCAGCTGGAACAGTCTGCGCAACGGCAATCTGCAAACCCTGTTGCCGTTTGCCGCCAGCGCGTATTCGCTGGTCACGAAACGCAAACTGATCGTGCCGATCCTGCGCGGCGCGGTGGTGCTGAGTGCAATTTCGGGTGCGGTGTATCTGCTGGCGCGCAAGAAGAGGGCGCCGCGCGCGCCGACGGTATTGCCGGTATCGCCACCGGACTATCTCGATCCGGGCGTGTGACGCCAGACGCTTGACGTCCGCCTGCGCAATCGCGGGAAACAAAAAAGCCGACTTGCAAAAGGCGGCTTTTTTCTTGCTTGAATCAACTTGTCCGGGGCGCGCGGCACCCGGGCTCCTGAATCCTTATTTCGCCGCAGCGGCCATGTAATCGACGGCTGCCTTGACTTCATCGTCGGAAGCGGCCGAACCGCCTTTTGCCGGCATCACGCCAGCCTTGCCGACATAGCCCTTGATGGCGTGCTCATGCAGCACGGCCGAACCCTGCTTCAGGCGATCGGCCCATGCAGTCTTGTCGCCGAACTTCGGTGCGCCGGCGATTCCCGCTGCGTGGCAGGCCTGACAAACGCCTTCGTAAAGCTTCTTGCCGGCGTCGGCCGACAGCTTCGCAGGGACGGCTGCCGCAGCGGGCGCTGCTGCCGGCGCTGTTGGCGCCGGGGCAGGCGACGCTGCGGGCATTGCTACGGCTGCGGCAGGTGCTGCAGCGGTTGCATCGGCGGCGGCCGCTGCAACCGGGGCTGCCTTGGCTTCGGGTTCCTTGAACTTCGCGCCGGCCTGGTTGCCCATGTAGGCGACCGCACGGGCAACTTCAACATCGTCCAGATCGGGATTGCCGCCTTTGGCCGGCATTGCGCGGATACCGTTGACCGCATGCGTGACCAGCAAGTCGTAGCCTTGGGCGATCCGGGCCGACCAGGCGCCAGCGTCGCCCAGCTTCGGTGCCCCGGCTACGCCGGCGGTATGGCAGGCGGCGCAGACAGCCTGGTACACCTGGGTGCCGGTTTGCAGCACGCGCGGCGCGTTGACATCCTTGAGGGTGAAGCCCTGGTCGGCCACCGGCTGGATGCGGGCGATGATGGAGGCGTTGCTCTGCGCATCCGAACCGGCGCCGTCGGTATGGGTATTGGTGACGTATTGGACCAGAAGCACGATGCAGATGATCGGTATCAGGAAGCCCGCGGCAATCGCAGCAATCAGCTGTTTCGGCGTGCGGATGCCGGATTCATGTTCGTTGTGTGCGTCGCTCATTATTCCCTCTGGTACGATTTTCGAAACGGGTGGTGAATTGCCTGCTGGCCGGCATCGATGTTCTTTAGAGCAACAGCCTGCCAAACCCTCGATTATAGACGACATGCCAATGCTTGGGAACGCAACGGCACTGCTTTTCGTGGACGCGAATCGAGAAAAACGGTATCCTTCGTGCCTCATCACCACGCCCTGCAGGCAGTCGCCACCAGGTCCGATACCGGGCACCCCGGAAACCGGCCCGAAGTCGCCAGATTTTCAGCATTGCAGGGTCGTGCGCTGCGACCGTCGTCCAACGGATAGGATTGAAGCCTCCGAAGCTTTAGATACAGGTTCGATTCCTGTCGGTCGCACCACCAGATTCAAGTCAGCCGCGAAACGCACGGCTCACATACCGCGAACCCGCCAGTCCGAAGCGCCACGGCACGTCGACTGCCTTCGTAATCCCGATCCTCACACCCGCGACCACCTCTACCGGACCAGCTGCTGCCTGCAGGTCGAAGGGTGACGCATCGATGCGCATGCCGTTGTTGGCGCTGGTAATACCCAGCGCCTGCGCCAGGCGGCCGGGCCCGGCACACAGCAACGCGGGGTCGGTCAGTGCGCGCCGTTCGGCCATCCGATCCTGTCCGGTCAGCGGTTCGATGGCACGCAACAGCACGCCGGCGCCGTGGCCGCTTTCGCGGCAGACAAAATTCAGGCACCAGTGAATGCCGTACGACCGGTAGACATAGGCATGGCCGGGCGGGCCGAACATGACCGCGTTGCGCGCCGTCGGCCCGGCAAAGGTATGCGAGGCAGGGTCTTCGCGGTCGTAGGCCTCGGTCTCGAC
>JAYUWF010000225.1:0-4710 GCA_043753685.1 Herminiimonas sp. | reverse complement strand
GAATGCCGGAGACGAGTTTCACCTTGGTCGAAATGTCGACAGCAGTAACGTCGATGTCTGAATTCGTAAAAGTCGCTGTCATCGTGCAGACAGCATCGCTGCTGCAATTGGTGAAGGTGGCGTTCGAGATCTGCGCTGCGGGGAACAGCGACAGGTCAGGATTTTCAGGTAGCGCCGTTGCATTTGCCGAGAGGCTGGCAAGCACGTCGGCTTTTTTCACGCCCATGTCCAGATACTTCGCGTCGAAGAGATCATTCGACGTGGTCGAATTCAAACCACTGGTCGTACCCAGACCCGCAAGGAACAGATTGGTAGTCGAAAGTAATGTCGTTGCATCGGCGGTAGGGCTGCTGCTTCCACCGCCACAGGCGTTAAGAATGGTCAAGGCACCGGCGGCGATGGCGAAAAACGGAATTCGATAGGACTTCATTTGGACTTCCCGATGATTGAGAGTTTGTACAGTGAGCGCGCGCGTTCTTGCTTTTTTGAAATCGGGTCGACTTTAGCAGCCGATTGTGACGACCTCGTTACGAACGGCCGCCAGCAACCGGCGACTTGCGGCGAAACGTTGGAGTGGGAAGAAAGGCGCGCCAAGGGTGCACGCGGTGACGCGTACAGATCGGCTTATTCAAGCGAAGGGAACTGGCGCTGGCTTGCAGAATGCAGGCACACGCGGTGACTAGAGCAGAACGAGATTGTCCCGATGGATCAATTCAGGTTCTTCGACGAAGCCGAGAATCGACAGGATTTCGGATGAGGCGTGGCGCATGATGCGGCGCGCCTCGGAACTGGTGTAATTGGTGATGCCGCGTGCGACCGGACGGCCGTCGTGGCTGACACAGGTGATCACGGCGCCACGGCCGAATTCACCGCCAACCTCGATCACGCCGATCGGCAGCAATGACTTCCCTTCTGAACAGATCTTTTGCGTTGCGCCGGCGTCGAGCACGACCCGGCCCGCGGTTTGCAAATGGTCCGCCATCCACTGCTTGCGTGCCGTGAGTTGCGCGGTCTGTGCATTGAGACGAGTACCGATTGCTTCACCGGCGGCGAGTCGTGTCAGGACATTGTCTTCGCGGCCCCAGGCGATGATGGTGTGGGCGCCGGAGGCTGCGGCACGTTTGGCGGCGAGGATCTTGGTCAGCATGCCGCCGCGCCCGATCGAACTGCCGGCGCCACCGGCCATCGCTTCCAGGGCAGGATCGCCAGCCCGCGCTTCGTGCACGAAAGTCGCGTCCGGGTTCGAGCGCGGATCGGCGGAATACAGACCCTTTTGATCGGTCAGGATGATGAGCGCATCGGCTTCGATCAGGTTGGCCACCAGTGCGCCGAGCGTATCGTTGTCGCCGAACTTGATTTCATCGGTAACCACCGTATCGTTCTCATTGATGATCGGCACAACGCCGAGTCTAAGCAGCGTGAAGAGCGTCGAGCGGGCATTCAGGTAGCGTTCGCGATCGGCCAGGTCGGCATGCGTCAGCAGCACCTGTGCGGTCCGCAGCTGATGCGCCGAGAAGCTGGTTTCATAAATCTGGGCCAGACCCATCTGACCGACGGCGGCGCACGCCTGCAGTTCATGAATGCCGGTCGGGCGCTTGTCGAAGCCGAGTCGTTGCATGCCTTCGGCGATGGCGCCTGAACTCACCAGCACCACTTCCTTGCCAAGCAGACGCAATTGCGCGATCTGCTCCGCCCAGCGCGCGATCGCTGCATGATCGAGCCCGCGGCCATCGTTGGTCACCAGCGACGAGCCGACCTTGACGATCAGCCGCCGGGCTCTCTTGATCACGTCCTGCATTGCGCCGGTCCGCCTAGTCCATGACCTTGAAACGCGGATCGTCCGGATCGATCGAGACGATGCCACGCGCTTCTTCGACCATCTGCGTTTCTTCCGAACGGTATTCGGCGGCACGCTGCTCGGCCAGGTAATTGTAGATCTCGATGACCAGGTCTTCGCAACCCTCGCGCGTCAATGCGGAGATTTCAAACACCGGACCCTTCCAGCCGAAGCGCTTGATGAAGGTCTTGACACGCTTGCTGCGCTCTTCTTCCGGCACCATGTCGAGCTTGTTCAAGACCAGCCAGCGCGGCTTGTCGAACAGCGACTCGTCGTACTTCTTCAATTCCTTGACGATCGCCTTGGCTTCCTTGACTGGATCGACCGCGGCATCGAAAGGCGCCAGGTCGACAATGTGCAGCAGCACGCGCGTGCGCTGCAGATGCCGCAGAAATTGCACGCCCAGGCCGGCGCCATCTGCCGCACCTTCGATCAAACCCGGAATGTCGGCAATCACGAAACTCTTTTCGTGACTCACGCGCACCACGCCCAGGTTCGGATGCAGGGTCGTGAACGGATAGTCGGCAATCTTCGGGCGCGCATTCGATACCGCTGTAATGAAAGTCGACTTGCCGGCATTCGGCATGCCGAGCAGGCCGACGTCGGCCAGCACTTTCAGCTCCAGCTTCAGTTCGCGCCGCTCGCCTTCCTTGCCGTCGCCTTTCTGGCGCGGCGCGCGATTGGTCGAGCTCTTGAAATGGATGTTGCCCCAGCCGCCCTCGCCGCCCTTGGCCAGCAACGCGACCTGGCCGTGTTCGGTCAGGTCGGCCACCAGTTCGCCATCGTTCTGATCGATGATCAGGGTGCCGACCGGCATGCGCAGGAAGATATCGTCGGCGCCCTTGCCGTAACAATCCGCGCCGCGGCCGTTTTCGCCGTTGCGACCCTTGTGCAGCTTCGAATAGCGATAGTCGACCAGGGTGTTGATATTACGGTCTGCCACGGCCCAGATACTGCTGCCCTTGCCGCCGTCACCACCGTCCGGACCGCCGAACGGCCGGAATTTTTCCCGACAAAAAGAGGCGACGCCATTGCCGCCATCGCCGGCGATGACTTCGATCTTTGCTTCGTCGATAAACTTCATTTGGACCACCAGAAAACAAAAAAGGCTCTACCGTGGCAGAGCCTTTCGATTGAAGGCTTGCGCCTCAGACCGCGAGCCGGACGTCTTGTGGACGTCGTGCATGCGGCCTTGCCTTACATTACCAAGCTGACCGCTGCTCGCTCAGGCTGCGACTGCTGCCGGAACCGCAACTGGTACGACTGTCACGAACTGGCGCTGTGCCGCGCCCTTGACGACAAACTGTACCTTGCCCTGCACCAGCGCGAACAAGGTGTGATCCTTGCCCATGCCGACGTTTTCACCCGGATGGGTCTTGGTGCCGCGCTGGCGAATGATGATGCCGCCGGCATTGATCGCTTGACCGCCGTAGACTTTCACGCCAAGTCGCTTTGACTCGGAATCGCGACCATTTCGCGTCGTGCCGCCGCCTTTTTTGTGTGCCATTTCAGACTCCTGGATAACTGGTTAGTTTTTCGAACGAGTAGCTATTGAATCAGCCGACGATCGAAACGATTTGCAATTCGGTGAAATTCTGACGATGGCCTTGGTGCTTCTGATAATGCTTACGACGGCGCATCTTGAAAATCTTGACCTTATCGTGGCGACCATGCGCCAAAACCGTAGCCAGCACCGTGGCACCTTCGACCAATGGGGCACCAAAACGAATGGTGTCACCAGCGCCCACTGCGAGCACTTGATCAAGGGTGATTTCGGAACCAATGTCTGCCGGTATCTGTTCTACTTTAAATTTTTCGCCAGCGACAACTTTGTATTGCTTGCCACCGGTTTTTATGACCGCGTACATGAGAAACCTCATCAAATAATTAAGGGACTTTTTAAGCCACGCACCGACAGCTGCGCCCCGCCTGAGACTGCATTGGCAGGGAAATGGGCATGTCGTTTCGGGAAAACCCCAAATTATACATGGACTTAGGTACTGCGTCAAAACCTGTGGGGATTGTCGTTTTCGCGGATACCCAGATCCCCGCGGCTCCGGCAACCCATGGAAGCAGCGCAAGCGTCTCTCGTCGTATAATTCCGGCACCACGAGACGTTTGGAGTTCTTTTTGTCTGTTGCAACCATGCCCCCTTCCCAGAACAGCATCGCGTCGACCATCGCGGCCGACATGGCTGCTGTCGACATGGTGATCCGGCATCAACTGCAGTCGGACGTGCCGCTGGTAAATCAGATTGCCGAATACATCATCGGCGCCGGCGGCAAGCGGATTCGGCCGGTACTGGTGCTGTTGATGGCCAACGCCTACGGAATTCGCAGCTCGCATCACCATCAGCTCGCCGCAGTCATCGAATTCATTCATACCGCCACCCTGCTTCATGACGACGTGGTCGACGAATCGTCGCTGCGACGCGGCCGCCAGACCGCCAATGCGCTGTTCGGTAATGCCGCTTCGGTACTGGTTGGGGATTTCGTCTATTCGCGCGCTTTCCAGATGATGGTCGCCATCGACGACATGCGCGTCATGCGCATCCTGGCCGATGCCACCAACGTGATCGCAGAAGGCGAAGTACTGCAGTTATTGAACATGCACGACCCGGACGTGACCGAAGCACGCTATCTGCAAGTGATCCGCTCCAAGACTGCGAAACTGTTCGAAGCGGCAGCCGAGATCGGCGCCCTGATCGCCGGCGCCAGTGACGCCGGGGTTTGTGCCGCTGCGGAATATGGCCGCTCGATCGGCACCGCGTTTCAGCTGATCGACGATGTGTTGGATTATTCGGGCGATGCCAATGCGATCGGCAAGAATGTCGGGGATGATCTGCGCGAGGGCAAACCGACGCTGCCGCTGAT
>JAYUWF010000224.1:0-4720 GCA_043753685.1 Herminiimonas sp. | reverse complement strand
ACACCTGGATCTGCGGCCCGAAGGTGATGCCCATGAATGGCTGGCCGATCACGCGGTTGGTCGAGATGCCGCCCTCGCCGCCGAAGAACGCCGGGAACATGAGCGAGCTGGCAAACACCAGTTCCACCAGGCCGAGCGTGATCATCGAAAACGTGGTGCCGGATTTTTTGGTCGTGACATAACCGAACAGGATGCCGAACGCCATGCCGGCAATTCCGCCGATCAGCGGAATCAGCGCGACCGGTATCGGGAAGGTGCCGGCGGTAGCCAGGTTCATGGCATGGATCGCAAAGAATGCGCCCAAACCCGAATACACCGCATGGCCGAACGACAACATGCCGCCCTGCCCCAGCAGCATGTTGAAGGACAGGCCGAAAATCATCACGGTGCCGATCTGCGAGAGCAGCGACAGCGAGGCGCCCTTATTGAAAATCATCGGTGCGATGACCAGCATGGCCGCGAACAGCGTCCAGATGATCCAGCGCGACAGATTCAGAGGTTTGTAGGTCATGGTGCTCATTGGCTCATCCTTCCCGCGTACCCATCAGACCCTTGGGCCTGAAGATCAGGATCAGCACCAGCAACATGTACGGCATGATCGGCGCAGCTTGTGAAATGGTCAGCTTCCAGAAGGAATAACCGAAGGTCTCCGGCGTGATGGTGGCGCCGACGTGGGCCAGCAAATCGACGAAGGAATAATCGAGCGCCACTGCATACGTCTGCAGTACGCCGATCAACAGCGACGCCACCAAGGCGCCGACCAGCGAGCCCATGCCACCAACGACCACCACCACGAAAATGATGCTGCCGACGGTGGCTGCCATCGACGGTTCGGTAACAAAAGCATTGCCACCGATGACGCCGGCCAGACCGGCCAGGGCACAACCGCCGCCGAACACCAGCATGAAGACGCGCGGCACATTGTGGCCCAAGGCTTCGGCCGTATCCGGATGCGTGAGCGCCGCTTGAATGACCAGGCCGATCCGGGTGCGTGTCAAGACCAGGTAGATCGCCAGCAGCATCAGCAAGGCGATCAGCATCATGAAGGCGCGGTAGATCGGAAAGGTCGTCGTGTATAGCGTAAAGAGCGGACCATCGAGCGACGGCGGAATCGGATACGGCACGGCTGCGCGGCCCCAGACCAGCTGTACCAGTTCGCTGATGACGTATGACAATCCGAACGTAAAAAGCAACTCTGGAATATGGCCGTATTTGTGCACCGAGCGCAGGCCGTAGCGTTCGACCAGTGCGCCCAGCACGCCGACTATCAGGGGAGCTACGAACAGCGCCGGCCAGAAGCCGAGCTTGACACTGATCGTGTAGGCAAAATACGCCCCCAGCATGTAAAAGCTGGCATGTGCAAAATTCAGCACGCCCATCATGCTGAAAATTAGCGTGAGGCCGGATGACAGCATGAACAGCAAGAGCCCATAGCTCAAACCGTTCAGCAAGGTAATTAGCGTGAACTCCACGTGCCGTTCCTCTCGAATGAATTCTTGTACGACCGTACTATTTTTAACTTATAAAAAAACAGCGTGACGCCGAAGCGCCACGCTGTTGCTGCGGTGTGTTACGACGGGCGTTTCATCTGGCACGAGGTCGGTTGGGTGGCGACGTAGGTCTCGATCTTTTGATCGGTCTTCCAGCCATAACCGGTATTTTCCTGGTCATATTTCACGGTCTTGCCGTCGACCTTCGACCAGGTCGCGATGTAGAGGGGCTGCTGCAACTGGTGATCGGCACGGCGCATCTCGACTTCGCCGTTCAGGCTCTTGACCTTCAAGCCCTCCATCGCCAGCGCGACTTTCAAAGGCTCGACCGACTTGGCTGTCTTGATCGCCTTGGCCAGCATCTGGATGCCAGTGTAGGTGGCCATGACATAAAAATCATCGTCGTATTTCTTCTTGTAGGGCTCATGGATCTCGCGGCCCGAGAAAGTCTCGTTGTTCGGATGCCAGTAAGCGACGATCTTGACGCGGTCGGCACCGGCGGCGCCCATCGCCGTCGGCACGCCGGTCGTGCCGCCGTAATAGGTATAGAAATTTGCCTTCAGGTCGGACTCCTTGGCCGACTTGATCAGCAGCGCCAGATCCGCACCCCAGTTGCCGGTGATGACGGTGTCCGCGCCCGAAGCCTTGATCTTGGCGACGTACGGCGCAAAGTCCTTGACGGTGGCAATCGGGTGCAGGTCGTCACCGACGATTTGGATGTCCGGGCGCTTGCGTTTCAGGTATTCCTTGGCGGCGCGGGTCACGGCCACGCCGTGTGCATAGTTCTGGCCGATGATGTAGACCTTCTTGATGCTCTGGTCCTTGGCCATGAACGTCGTCAAGGCTTCCATCTTCATGTCGGAATTGGCGTCGAAGCGGAAATGCCAGAAATTGCATTTGCTGTTGGTCAGATCGGGATCCACGGCGGCGTAGTTCAGGAACACCACTTCCTTGCCGGGGTTACGTTCGTTGTGCTTGGCGACCGCGTCGGCCAGCGCCAGCGCCACGCCCGAACCATTGCCTTGCACGATGTAATGGTAGCCCTGGTCGATGACGGTCTTGAGCTGGGTCAGGGACTCTTGCGGACTGCCCTTGTTGTCGAAGCCGACGACTTCCAGCGTATTGGCGCCGGCATCCTTGTTCTTGTTGGCGAGATCGGCCATGGCTTGCCAGCTTTTCAAACCGTTCTGTCCGACCGGCGCAAATGCGCCGGAGAGCGGATCGATGAAGGCGATCTTGACGTTTTCAGCGAAGGCAACGGGCGCCGCGAAGGCAGCGCAGACCGTTATCGCCATCAGCAAAGGGCGGAAAGTGGCAATCATGTGTCTCTTCCTTATGGTTTTTGTATGCCTAGAATATCGGCGGTTTTCTGTCGTGTAAAGGATATTTGTCCTTGACGGCAAGCCCTGCCAAACCCGCGCACGGCTTGTGGCCGGTGCGGGTGCAGAATTGCTGCGACGATGGTCGTGATTAGCCACGAAGGCCAGTGAGATCAGTAGGGCCAGTCACGCCAGAATGGTCAGCGAGACCTTCAGCGCAACCGGCACTACAACCTGATCGGAACCCGCATGGCCCCGATCGAGTCAAGGTTACGACTTCGCGGGACGCTTCATCTGGCAAGACGTTGGCTGGGTCGCCACATACGACTCGACCTTTTGTTCGGTCTTCCAGCCGTAGCCGGTTTTTTCCTGGTCATACTTGACGACCTTGCCATCGAGCTTGGTCCAGGTGGCGACGTACAACGGTTGCTGACCTTGATGGTCGGTGGCCCGCATTTCGAATTCGCCGTTGAGTGCCTTGACCTTCATGCCCTCCATCGCATAGGCGACTTTGGTTGGATCGGCCGACTTGGCAGTCTTGATTGCCTTCGACAGCATTTCGATGATGGTGTAGATGTCCACGACGTACAGGTCGTCGTTGTACTTGGCGCGGAACTGGTCGACCAGCTCATGACCGGAATACGTCTCGTTGTTCTCGTGCCAGTAACCGACCATCTTGACCTGGCCGGCGCCGGCTGCGCCCATGGCGGTCGGCACGCCGGAAGTGCCGGCGTAATAGGTATAGAACTTGGCGGTCAGACCGGCGTCCTTGCCTGCCTTGATCAGCAAGGCCAGATCGGCGCCCCAGTTTCCGGTGATGACGGTGTCGGCGCCGGAGGCCTTGATCTTGGCAATGTACGGCGAGAAATCCTTGACGGTGGCAATCGGATGCAGGTCGTCACCGACGATCTGGATGTCCGGGCGCTTGCGCTTCAGGAGTTCCTTGGCTGCGCGGGTGACCTGGTGGCCGTGGGCATAGTTCTGGCCGATGATGTAGACCTTCTTGATGCCCTGGTCCTTCGCCATGTAGGAGGTCAGCGCCTCCATCTTCATGTCGGAATTGGCATCGAATCGGAAGTGCCAGAAGCTGCACTTGCTGTTGGTCAGATCCGGATCGATCGCAGAGTGATTCAGGAAAACCACTTCCTTGCCCGGGTTGCGTTCGTTGTGCTTGTTGACGGCATCGATCAGCGCCAGCGCAACACCGGAACCGTTACCTTGGGCGATGTAGTGGTAACCCTGGTCGATCACGGTCTTGAGTTGAGTCAACGATTCCTGCGGGCTGCCCTTGCCGTCGAAGCCGACCACTTCGATGGTGTTGCCGGCGCCGGCCAATTGCTTCTTGTTGGCCATTTCGGCGAACATCTGATACGTATTGAGCTGGTTCTGGCCGATCGGCGCGAAGGCGCCAGACAAGGTCTCGATCAGGGCGATCTTGACCACTTCGGCGGAGGCGATCGGCGCGGCGAAGGCGGCGGCGACGGACACGGCGAGTACGGCGGGGCGGATGTGCTTGAACATTTGTCTCTTCCTATGGATTTTATGGTGGCTCTGTTATTTGCTTGTTGTTTGCTTGTTGCTTGCTTTTTTTTGCTTTTGCTTGACGACTACATTTTCTTTTTACAGGGCATGGAACAATCAGGCAGTCGGAAGGACGTGGTCCTTGAACTGTTCGCGTAATTTGTTTTTCAGGATCTTGCCGGTGGCGCCGATCGGCAAGGCATCGATGAAGGCGATGTCGTCCGGTGTCCACCACTTGGCGATCTTGCCTTCGTAGAATTCCAACAGCGTTTCCTTGCTGACCTCGGCGCCTGCCTTCCTGACCACCAGGAGCAGCGGGCGCTCGTCCCACTTCGGATGGAACACGCCGATGCAGGCCGCCTGCAGCACGGCCGGATGACCCATCGCGAT
>JAYUWF010000223.1:0-4721 GCA_043753685.1 Herminiimonas sp. | reverse complement strand
TGCCAATTGGCGAGGTAGTCGACCAGGGCGTCGCCGCCGGTTTCGGATTTCACTTGTGCGCGGGCGGCATCGATGGTGCTTTTGTCGATCATGCAACTGCGCTCGGCAAATGCGGCATAGGTCATGGTCTGGCAATTCGTCGGCAGGTCGAGGTCGTCCATCAGTGCCGTGCGCAGCAGCAAGGCCGCTTCGGTCAGATCCATCTGTTGCGCCCCTGGCAGCGCCAGCGTGAATCGTTCAAGCGCCTCATACCGCATCATCTGGCCGCCGACCCTTGCCAGCTCGGTGCTGCCGAGGTTGCCGCGCTCGACTTCGGCGCAATACAACGCCATTTCCATGGTGTCCAGCGCCAGGGCTACGCCATCCTCGCAAGTGCCGTGCCAATCTGCCGCGATGGCGAAGCACAGGGAGCGCCCCGCCTGGTCGGCTTCGAGCTTTCGCAACAGCGACGCCACGCGCATGCAAAACGATTTTTGCAGGCGCGGATTCGCATAATCGGCGGTGTAGGGCAAACGGTCGATCAGTTCGATGAAGCGCGCCCGGTTGTCATTGGGTTCCAGGCCCAGGCGGTTGCGCCAGCCATCGGCCGCGCTGCCAGCCGCAGCCGACACCAGTTCATCCTGTTCATTCAATTGCAAGTGCCAGCGCGGGGCAGGACGCAGCGAAGGGGGCCGAACCCGTAACGGCGCGCGCCCGTCATTGCCGAACGCGCGGCCGAAATCCGCCAGCCGCAAATGCGGTCCGTGTTCCGGATGGCCGACGGACATCGCAATATGTGCCCAAGCCGCGTTCAACGAACTCGCAGACAGGGGGCCCGGGGAAAATTGCAGATGCAGGCTCGGATGCATGTCGTATACCCATTCCGGAATGGTACTGATCGGATTGAGATCGAAGCGCCCGTGACGCAGGCTTGCCGGCAGGGACGCAGGCAGGCTTTCCACATCATTGGCGGCAACATTCAACACGACCAGCCCTTCGTGAAGCGAATCGGGAATCGACCGGATGGCGTTGCTGCTGAAATCGGCGTGCGCCACGCTGGTGGGCAGATTGGCAGGGAAATGCCCGAGCCGATTGTTTTGCATGGAAATAATATGCAGATTCGGTGGCAAGACCGCCGGCAATTGCGTCAGCAGGTTGCCGTCCAGCTCCAAGGTGCGGACGGATGTCAGCAGGCCCAGGCAGTCCGGCAGGCTGTCCAGTCCCGCCTGGCCGAGGTCGAGCGTCGTTGAATTCATTGCATGGACGCGCTCGATCGTCTCACGCGCAATGGCGCGGCGTCCCTGGGTGCCGTTCGAGGCGCCAGCCCTTACCCACGATTCCAGCTGGCTGAGCAACGCGTCGGCCCCGGCACTATCAGTCGTTGCAGGGGCAACGGCGGCGGCGGCGGGCGCGGCGAACCAGGGTTCATTGATCGCTTGACTGTCGAAAATCATGCGCCGCGTAGCCCGTGGGCGGCGATTCGTACGCTGATCGGCAGGCGGTGCTTCCGGCGCATTGGCAGACGCCGGCGCGACGCCGGGACCACCCGCGTTGTCGCCCAGCGCCGGGAAACCAACGTCGGCAGCATGCGCCATGAGCGCGAGTGAGTCGAACCCTCGACCCATCATCATGCCGGGCCTGCGCCCATGGTTTCGCGGCGCCACCCGTGCGTCCGGCGTATTGACTGGCGTTGACGGCACCGCAACCCGGGGGCGCGATGGCATTCCTGCGGCATGACGTACCCGCTCGGAACCGACGCGGGACGATTCGGCTGGACTGGCCGTTACGGCACCGGCAGGTGCGACTGTATCGGATTGCGGACTGGAGGGACTGTCGAGACTGGGACTGCGTGGCGTGGCGTTTGCTGAAGAAGAGGGGATCATTGCTTGCCTTGAGGAATAAAAAAGTGCGGACCTGCGAGCCGGTAACAGATTCGTCTGCGGGTGAAATTAAACCGTGCCAGCGTCGAGGCACCCATCCGGAATGCGAGCGGCGGCCTGAAAATGCGCAGATGCAGATTTGTGCTCCGGCGCGGCGTCCCGCTAATTGCGCCCCCGGTCGGGCACGGTGCAAGGTCGGACCACAATCGGGCGGCCCCTGACGGTTTCTGAAGTCGTGATGGCGATCATGAAAAGTCATCGGCGCATCGAATAATCATTACAAATCTGCGGAACAGCAGAATCGTCGTTTGACGATTCGGCATATTTCTACATTGGAAAAACATTCAAGCACGGCTGACCTGGCACAGACCATTCGGGAAACGCCCCTTGCGTGTGCAGCTGCCACGGTGGCCGCCTGTCGGCTCTCAAACGCCGCTGCATCCACTCCGATCGCCAACTTCAGGAAAAGCCAATGAACAATTACGGATCCAATTCATATAACCCACGCCGCGCCATCAAGGACATCGCCATCGAATGTGAAACGTTAAAACGCGATAACAGCGGATTTCGAGCATTGACGAAGTCCACCAAGGCACACGATAGGGTGGAGAAGAAACTGACCGAGCACCAGCAAACGCTTGCTCAAATGCGTCAGCGCGGAATCTCCGACAGCAGACCACAACCGTCCGCAATGAGCGGCATACGCAGTCGGGCCGTGTTGACGGCAGGCGCGGCAACGCGCATGGCCGCGCTCGTCACGGCGGCTGGAGTTGGCGTGGTCGAAGGTACCGTCGCCGTGGTCATGTCCCCGATCGTTGGCTGCATGGAAGGCGCAATGAAAGGCCGCAGGACTGGTGCCGATTATCCGGTGGGTGTCGCAAAACCGTTGACGGCAGTCGGTTGCATGGGTGTTGGCGCCGTCACGGGTACGGTCGGTGGTGCGGTCGGCATGGTCATTGCGCCAGCGACAGTGGCAACCCCATGGTCCACGACGCGGCGGGCGTTTCGGCTGCTCGACCAGTTTCCAAAAGCCCGCGCCCACGTGCAGCGAAAGCAGATGAGTACCGCCGACATTGCAGCGCAAGCCGAACGCAGCATCGAGCAATCGCTTCGCGACGTCGAATTTGCTAGCGCGCCCAGGAGAATGATGGAAGGCATGGCGAATGCCCTTCGATGATCCGGTTTCGGCGACGTGGTGCGTTTTTCCTACATCAGAACAGGTGTTTTAGGACTGGAGGCTGGTGGGACCAAGGACGATAATCAGGGTCTAATATTTTCGATCGGACTTATCATGAAATCCAAACTCCTAGCAACGGCAATGGTTGTCGCAGCGCTGGCTTCCAGCGCATCTGCAAATGCCAAGGGTTGCCTGACCGGTGCAGCCGTTGGTGGCGTCGCTGGCCATGTTGCCGGCCACCACAGCGTCATCGGCGCCGGTGTGGGTTGCGCCGTTGGTCGTCATCGCGCCAACAAGAAAGACAAGGAATTGGCCGCGCAGCAGGCACGCCAGCAAAGCACCGCGCCGACGCGTACATCAGTGCCCGCCGAGCCGGTCAAGAAGTAAGCTTCAGCCAAGGTCTGGTGCGTGGTGGCTGGCGCAGCCCTTTTGAACCGCCGGTCGCGCCCGAGTCAACAGGCCCGACCGCTTATTTATAGCGCGCCGAATTCCGCTCTAGAGGTCGTCCAGCCGGGCACGTAGCGACAGCGCGTGTGCCTGCAGCGAATCGACCGATGCGCTGCCCATTTTTTCCAGTTGCCGGTACACCATGCCCAGCCGTGGATTCGCCGCCAGTACTGCGCCGTTTCGCGCAAAAAAATCCCAGTACAGCGAATTGTAAGGGCAGGCACGCTCGCCCTCGCGCTGCTTGCGGTCGTAATGGCAACCCTTGCAATAGTCGCTCATGCGGTCAATGTAGGCGGCGCTCGAGACATAGGGTTTGGTTGCCAGTAGTCCGCCGTCGGCGAACTGGCTCATCCCCAACGTGTTCGGCAGTTCCACCCATTCGAAGGCATCGATGTAGATGCCCAGATACCAACGGTGCACCTCGATCGGATCGAGACCTGCCAGCAAGGCAAAATTCCCGATGATCATCAAGCGCTGGATGTGGTGCGCATGGGCATTGGCAAGTGAATCGCCGATTGCATGCGACAGGCAGCGCATCCGGGTTTCGCCAGTCCAGAACCATGCCGGCAACGGCAGATCGTGCTCGAAGACATTGTGCTCGAGATAGCCCGGCATGCGCGCCCAATACACGCCGCGCACGTATTCGCGCCAGCCGAGGATCTGCCGGATGAAACCTTCGGCGGCAGCCAGCGGCACTGCGCCAGCTTGCCACGCCGCTTCGACCCGGGTCACCACTTCCGCCGGGTTGAGCATCTTGACGTTCAGCGCGAATGACAGGAGAGAATGGAACAGGCGGTTTGCCTGGCTGCTCATCGCATCCTGAAACTGGCCGAAGTGCGGCAGCGCATCGGCCACGAATGCCTCCAGCTGTGCCAGCGCTTCGCTGCGGTCCAAAGGCCATGGCAAGCGGTCTGCCTGCGGATCACCGAAGCTCGCGACGCCGGCGTCGACGATCGTCTGCCACAACGCCGAATGGTCATGCCGCACGCGCCGATCGACTGGCTCGGCCGGTGTGCCTTTCCAGGCCGAGCGGTTGTCGTGATCGTAGTTCCACTGGCCGCCGACCGGTTTGGCGCCCTCCATCAAGACGCGGTGGCGCACCCGCATGTCGCGGTAAAAATGCTCCATCAGCCATTTGCGGCGGCCCACGAACAGGTCGCCGGCGTCGCTGCGGCGCGTATAGAAATGCTCGCTGTCGACCATGCCGCAGGTGATGCTCTGGCCTGCGACGTACTCGG
>JAYUWF010000222.1:0-14293 GCA_043753685.1 Herminiimonas sp. | reverse complement strand
CGACGGGCCGGCCACCTTGGTCGCCAGAATGACTTGCTGGCGCTTGCCCGGCTGCTTCAGCCAGGTGCCGATGTAGCGCTCGGTCAGGCCCTGGGTTTCTGCGCGTGGCATCACGGGATACATTTCCGCCGTGTCGATGAAATTGATGCCGCGTTCGAGGGCGTAGTCGAGTTGTCGGTGCGCATCTGCCTCGCTGTTCTGTTCGCCAAAGGTCATGGTGCCTAGACAGACTTTGGAAACGTGCAGGTTGCTGGAGCCGAGCTGATTTTTTTGCATGATGACGAGTGGCCTGGGTTGAGGTGACGATAGTTAAAGGTCTGGTGGGCTTTACCGCACGTTGCGCAAGCGTGCAGCGCATTCGCCGATCAATGCCGGGCCGCGATAAATCAGGCCGGTGTAAAGCTGTACGAGGCTGGCGCCAGCGCGCATCTTTTCTTCGGCATCATCTGCCGACAAGATGCCACCTACGCCGATGATGGGAATGGTCTCGCCCAACTCCGACTTCAGGGCGCGGATCACCGCCGTCGATGCCTTGGCTACCGGCGCACCGGACAGGCCGCCGCTCTCTTGGCCGTGCTGCATGCCGTGAACCGCAACGCGCGAGACCGTGGTGTTGGTGGCGATGACGCCGTCCATTTCGTGCCGCAGCAAGGCATCGGCGATCACCTTGATCTGCTCGCTCTCCAGGTCCGGCGCAATCTTCAGCGCGATCGGTACGTAGCGCATGTGGCGGTCGCTCAGCCGGCGCTGCTGCTCCTTCAATTGCTGCAACAAGGCGTCGAGTTCGGAGGCGCCCTGCAGTTGCCGCAGATTGCTGGTGTTGGGCGACGAGATGTTGACTGTCACGTAACTGGCGTAGGGATACACCTTTTCCAGGCAGAGCAGATAATCGTCGACCGCACGCTCGATCGGGGTGGTCGCGTTCTTGCCGATGTTCAGACCCAGCACGCCGCGCTTCTGCTGATAGAAAGTCGATGCCTGCACGTTGGCGAGGAATGCATCGACGCCGCCGTTGTTGAACCCCATGCGATTGATCAGTGCCTGTGCCTGGGGCAGTCTGAACATGCGCGGCAAAGGATTGCCGGGCTGTGGGCGGGGCGTGACGGTGCCGATTTCCAGAAATCCGAAGCCAAGCGCGGCCAGGCCGTCGATGTAGGCGCCGTCCTTGTCGAGGCCGGCAGCCAGTCCGACCGGATTGGGGAATTCGATTCCCATCACGGTACGCGGGTCTGCCGGAGGTGCCGGCAGCAGGCGCATCAGGCCAAGCGTGCTGGCACGTTGCAGCCAAGGCATGGTCAGGTGATGCGCGCGCTCCGGTTCCATCGAAAACAGCAGCGGACGGACGAGCGAATACAGAAGCTTGGCGGACATGAAGTTACCGGGTAGTGAAACGGATGCCGGCGGCGCGGCGTCAGGGCCCGCGCGCTGCAGGCGCCGGACCGTATTCTACCTAATCGGATCATTAAAGATCGGCCCAGCTACCCTGGCGCAAGGCTTCCAGCGGTTTGAAGTTGATTTTGTACGCCATCTTCGGGCTCTCGGCAATCCAGTAGCCGAGGTACACGAATGGCATCTCGAGATGCCGTGCCTGCTCGATCTGCCACAGCACGTTATAGGTACCGTACGATGCGCTTTCGGCATCGGGATCGTAGAAAGTGTAGACCGACGACAAGCCATCGTCGAGGACGTCGATGATGCTAACCATCCTCAGTATGCCATCGTCGTCGCGGAACTCGACCAGCCGGGTGTTGACCTTGCTCTGCAAGAGAAACTGGGCATATTGGTCGCGGCTGTCCTGATCCATGCCACCGCCGGCATGACGGGCCGCCTGATAGCGCAGGTACAGTTGGTAATGCTCGTGCACGTAGGCCAGCTTCGTGACCCATGCACGCAGGTTTTCATGTCGTTTCCAGGCGCGCCGCTGGCTGCGATTGGCAGCGAATTCGGCCGCCTTGACACGCACCGGCGTACAGGCCTGACAGCCGTCGCAATACGGACGATAGGTAAAGATACCGCTGCGGCGGAAACCGTTTTTGACCAGTTCGGAGTAAACGTCTGCGTTGATCAGATGGGACGGCGTGGCCACCTGCGAGCGGGCCTGACGGTCATCCAGATAGCTGCACGGATAAGGCGCCGTGGCATAGAACTGCAAGGTCGAGAAAGGAAGGTCTTTCAGATGCGTCATGGCGCTGAATCCGGGCAACAAGATCAATGTTGTCAATGTAGACGATAACTCTAATTTACACCGAACACCGGCGACTGATGGAGAATTTATCGGCACCGTCCGCATGAGCGAGGGCCGGCCCTCAGAACAGTGCGATCGGCTCCCATTGCCGGATGTCCGGCAGCGCGGCGGCTCGGTGCATGCGCTCCAAAAATATTGCGCGCGGTAGCGGTGTTGCGCCCAGCGATGCCAGGTGCGAGGTCTGCTGCTGGCAATCGATCATTTCGACACCGTTAACGCGCAAGAAGTGAACCAGATGCGCCAGCGCCACCTTGGACCCATCGGTCACACGGGCGAACATCGATTCACCATAAAACATGCGTCCGATACTCACGCCGTAAGCGCCGCCGACGAGCACGCCGTCGTGCCACAGTTCGGCGCTGTGGGCATGGCCCATGTGGTGCAGGCCGGTGTAGCCGGTGACGATCTCGTCGGTGATCCAGGTGCCGGCGGCGCCGCGACGCGGCTCGGCACAGGCGCGCATGACTTCCTCGAAAGCCGAGTCGAAACGGACTTGCCAGCGGCCGTCGGTGTGGCTGCTGCGCTGAATTTTCCGAATGGTTTTTTTCAGGCTGGCCGAGATTACGAATGCTTCGGTCGCCAGCACCATGCGCGGATCGGTGCTCCACCAGAGGATCGGCTGTCCGTCGGAAAACCATGGGAAGATGCCATTTCGGTACGCCAGCAGTAAGCGTTCGGGTGACAGGTCGGCGCCGGCAGCCAGCAGTCCGGCTGCGCCATCGGCTTCTGTCAGTGCCGATGCGACCGGGGGGAAAGGTGAATCCACATGAAGCCAGGGAATCATCGTTCGAGGTCAGGTAATGGTGCAGCAGTGATGGACGTGGCCTGCAACGCCCTACCGCCGCGCGCAGGGCGATTGACGCCGGGACGGCAAGCGCGGTCTGCGTCAGCCGCGGTATTCGCCCGCACGTTCGGGTCTGCCCAGATCGTGCAGATGCAGGCGATAGTTCTCCCCGTTGCGCACCCTGACATGGTCGGCAAAAAATGCGCGCAGCGTATGGGTGACCGTCGGAAAGGCGATTTCGCTCCACGGAACGTCTTTTTCCGAAAACATGCGGACTTCAAGGCTTTCGATGCCGGCGGCATAATCGAGGTCGAGCAAAGTGGCGCGGTAGAACATGTGCACCTGGTGCACATGGGGCACGTTCAACAGGGAAAACAACTCGTGCAAATCAATACGGGCACCGGCTTCTTCGAGGGTTTCGCGGGCTGCAGCGTCGCTGGTGGTTTCACCATTTTCCATGAAGCCCGCTGGCAATGTCCAGTAACCGAGACGCGGCTCGATGGCACGACGGCACAGCAAGACACATGGTTGATCCCCGTCGTCCCAGACCGGAATCGAACCAACCACCATTTTCGGATTCTGGTAATGAATCACGCCACAATTTTCACACACGAAGCGCAAGCGATTGTCGTCGGGGGGAACCACGTGCGACACCGGGTGCGCGCATTCTGAACAAAATTTCATAGGAAGAGTGTGAATATGCGGTGAGGGAAGTGCCCTGTCGAAAGGGATCATTTCGGACACGACGTTCGGGCCGAGGATCAGTGTATCACCGGACACGAACGGTGCGTGTCGGACGGGATTTGCAGTCCGCTGGACGCAGTTCGATTTGCCTTTTGAGTCAATAGCATGTATGCTTCAGTTCTTCAGACGCGGGGTGGAGCAGTCTGGCAGCTCGTCGGGCTCATAACCCGAAGGTCGCAGGTTCAAATCCTGCCCCCGCAACCAGTTATTCAAGTACCAGCTCGCAGTTCAGGCGGTACGTTTTTCCGGCGTTCATGCAAGGCAGTTGCTCCAGAAGTGTGGGCGACTCCGCAGGATGCCAGCAGTCCAGCAGTTTTCCCGCCCATAATTAGACCTCCTCCAAATCGGGCGACGGAACGCAGTGTCAACAGGGTTTCGGACCAGGCGTCGCCAGTACGGCGGCTGTCGTTGATTAAAACTTCTGCAACGAATACGGCAAAACAGTCAGTACCCACGATCACGACAACCGATCACAGACATTCACAACTCAATCCATCTGCGGGGCCGCCATCGGCGTCGTGGAAAACGCAGCGTCAAGTGGCGCGAGCGATACAGGATGGCAGGATCGGCGACCGCCTGGACGTACCCACCATTCCGGAATACACGACGCATGACACGCACGACACGCACATGATTAACGCCGAGGCAAAAAAAATCCTCGAGACCGCATTGCTATGCGCCCATGAACCGTTGTCGATCAATGAGCTCAAGAAGCTGTTTGTCGACGAACATTCGGGTGCTACCAGCGAAGTCGGCGCAGACACCATCCGGCAGATGCTCGAAGAACTGCGCACCGACTGGGCCGACAAAGGTATTGAAGTCGTCGGGTTGTCGACAGGTTGGCGTTTTCAGAGCCGTCCCGAAATGAAGCAATTCCTGGATCGCCTGAATCCCGAAAAGCCGCCAAAATATTCGCGCGCGACCCTCGAGACACTGGCGATCATCGCCTACCGGCAGCCCGTGACGCGGGGCGACATCGAGGAAATCCGTGGCGTCACCGTGAATTCTCAAACCATCAAGCTGCTGGAAGACCGTGGCTGGATCGAATCGATCGGGCAGCGCGACGTGCCGGGCCGGCCGGGGCTGTTTGCGACCACCAAGCAGTTTCTGGACGACCTCGGGCTGGCTTCGCTGGATCAGCTGCCGCCGTTGCAACAGGTCGCAAAAGGCGAGGCCCAGGGTGGCGCGCTGGAAGAGATGCAGGCTTTTGAAGCCGGCGTCCAGGCCAGCCTCCACCAGGGTGCGATCAATTTCGCCGCGCAATCGGTGACTGGCGAAGATTCACCCGAGACGCATTTGCCTGAAGCGGAAATCGGCAGTGCCGGAATCGGTCATGAAGCTGCGAATCAAGCCGAAAGCAAAGCCGGTAATGAGGCCGATAATAAAGCCGATGAGGCCGGTAATGAACCCGGCAGTTCCGTCGCTAGTGATGCCGGCGCTGGCGGTGCATCAGGCCACGAAGCCTGCGCCGAAGCAGCGACCATTTCAAACGAGCACGCACCGTACGCCTCCGCGCACATGGTGCCGGGCCAGACCAACGAACATACCGACGATGACGCTACCTACACCTGATGCCCCTTTGCCGGATAATCCGCGCGCCGAACCGGTAAAGTCCGGCAAGGAGCGCAATGCGGCTCCCGCCACCGGCGGCGACGCCGGTGCTGCGGCGCCGGCCGACGGCACGAATGCAAAACCGGCCAAGCGTGGCGTGCGCGGGCCGCGCACGCTCAGGCGCTCCCGGGGCGCGCCGCGCAGCGACGCCGCCGCCGGAGCAGCCAAGGACGCGGGCGCTGTCGCGCAGCAGGGCGTTGATGGCCAGAGCGAAATCTCCGGAAACGTCGACCCGGTGAAGACGCCGGGTAACGGCCGCGCGCCGAGGCCCGAGCGAGGCAACCGCGCAGCGCCGGCCAAGGGCACACAGGGCGGGGCCGAGGGCAACGGCCGGAATCCGGGGAAAGGTGGTCCCAGGCCGAACCAGCACTCGCCCGGAAAACCGAGCGGCGCACAGAAGGGCGGCCCCAAGCAGGGCGGTCGCAGTCTCAACGGCGCGCGTCCTGCGAGCGCGCCAGGCCGGGACGCCGATGCGGTTTTTTCCTTCGTCACTTCCGATGCATTCGACAGTTCGGCGGACGACGCGAACATCGCTCGCGATGCACGCCAGGCGGCTGCAAAGAGCGCGCGCCGCGACCTGACGGCCGAGGACGATGCACCGAAGCTGCACAAGGTGCTGGCCGAAGCCGGCCTCGGTTCGCGTCGCGACATGGAAGAGTTGATCGTCGCGGGACGGGTTTCGGTCAACGGCGAGCCTGCGCACATCGGACAGCGTATCTTGCCGACCGATCAGGTCCGCATCAATGGCAAACTCATTCAGCGCAAGGTCAGCAAGCGGCCGCCGCGCGTGCTGGTCTACCACAAGCCGGCCGGCGAAATCGTCAGCACCGACGATCCGGATGGCCGGCCATCGGTGTTCGACCGGTTGCCGACCATGAAGGCCGGGAAATGGCTGGCCGTGGGTCGCCTCGACTTCAACACCGAAGGTTTGCTTCTGTTTACCACCTCGGGCGATCTGGCGAACAGGCTCATGCATCCGCGCTATGGCATCGACCGCGAATATGCGGTGCGGACGTTGGGAGAACTGGAAGAAGGCATGCGCCAGAAACTGCTGGCAGGCGTCGAGCTGGAAGATGGCAGCGCACAATTTTCGAAGATCGCCGATGGCGGTGGCGAAGGCGTCAACAAGTGGTACCGGGTGGTGATCGGCGAGGGCCGCAACCGCGAAGTGCGAAGGATGTTCGAAGCGATCGGCCTGACAGTGTCGCGGCTGATCCGCACGCGCTACGGTGCTTTGACGCTACCCCGTACCTTGAAACGGGGACGCTGGGAAGAGATGGAAGAGCATGCCGTACGTGACTTGTTGAACCTGAGCGGCCTGGAAAAAATCGGCAGCCAGGGTGTCACCGCGCGTGGTGACCGCAGCGACATGCAACGTCCGCCTGGCATCGAGCGTGGCAATAGCATCTACGACGCGCCACAGGAAGCGCGCCGCGACACCGGTATTTCCCAAACCAGTCAATCCGTCATTTCGCCGCCGGCGACCGGGCGCGGATTCGGCCAGAATCGCGGGCCGGGCGCCGGTGTTGGTGGTGGTTACAAGGGACGCAGTCAGGGACAGGGCCCGGCGCGGCCGGGTGGTCGTGGGCCGGGTGCAGGGCCAGGCCAGGGTCAGGGACAGGGCCAACGACAGGGACAAGGCCAAGGCCAAGGTCAAGGTCAAGGCCAGGCTCGCGGCCGTCAGCCGGATCCGCTGCAGACGGCGCTTGGCTTTCCCGGCACCGGACAGCCAAGGCGCAGCAATGGTCCTGGCCGTGGTGGACAGGGTGGTCAAGGCGGCCAGGGTGGTCAGGGCGGCGGCTACCAGGGCGGCAATGGCGGCACGCATGGCGGCCAGGGCATGCCGCGCCGGCGTCCGCGCGGTTGAGCGCGGCCGATTGCCCGGCGGCGAACAAACCGTGTTGACGCACGTAAATGGATGATTTCCCTGGGATTCCGGCCGCAAATTGCTAATTGCGTCATTGCAGTTAATGGCCGTATCCATTATAATTTCGCAGTTAACAAAAGTCGCTTCGGGAGCAATGCCCGGTTCTGAAATGCACGCGGCTTGAATAAGAAAGATGGGCAGATGCCCATTTTTTTTTTGTTGAACAGTTTGTGTCAGTGCAATGACCAACGGTTAAGCGACGCATAGGTTGGTTGCTGGGGTTCATTTGACTGTCGATTGAATCGGTATCGCGGCGGACTGATCACTTGCCCGCCGCAGCGTCGCATGGATCAGTCCTGGCGATGAATGTGGATGGAGAATGGCTGTGCAGTTGTCGGAACTGATAGAAAAAACGGTGCGGGGCCTGGGTTACGAGCTGGTCGATTTCGAGCTCGCGGCGCGCGGACTGGTGCGGGTCTACATCGATTTCACGCCGGAAGAAGCCGAGCGCGGCTTCATTACCGTGGACGATTGCGAAAAGGTCACGCATCAGCTGCTGCATGTTCTCACGGTCGAGAATGCTGTCTACGAACGTCTGGAAGTGTCGTCGCCGGGCCTGGATCGGCCCTTGAAGAAACTTGCCGACTTCGTGCGGTTCGCCGGTCATGAAGTGCTGGTCAAGCTGCGTGTGGCAATGCCGGGAACGGCGCATCGCAAGTCGTTCCAGGGAATTCTGCAACAGCCTGAGGGCGACAAGCTGTCGCTGGAATTTGAAACAAACGAGGGCTCGGCGATGCTCGATTTTACGCTCGCCGATGTGGACAAGGCACGCTTGGTGCCGAAAGTGGATTTTAGGAGTCGCAAAGCATGAGTCGCGAAGTTTTATTGTTGGTCGATGCGCTGGCGCGCGAAAAAAACGTGGACAAGGATGTTGTCTTCGGAGCCCTTGAACACGCTCTCTCGCAGGCGACCAAGAAACGCTATGAAGGCGATGTCGACATCCGCGTGACGATCGATCGTGAAAGCGGCGAATTCGAATCCTTCCGTCGCTGGCATGTCGTGCCCGACGAAGCCGGCCTGCAATTGCCGGACCAGGAAATCCTGCACTTCGAAGCCAAGGAGCAGATCGGCGATATCGAGGTCGACGACCATATCGAAGAACCGATCGAGTCGGTGGATTTCGGCCGCCGCTTCGCACAGGATACCAAGCAGGTCGTCCTGCAACGCATCCGCGATGCCGAGCGTGAACAGATCCTGGTCGATTTCCTCGATCGTGGCGACTCGCTCGTGACCGGCACCATCAAGCGCATGGAGCGCGGTGACGCGATCGTCGAATCCGGCAAGATCGAAGCTCGCCTGCCGCGTGACCAGATGATCCAGAAAGAAAACCTGCGCATCGGTGACCGCGTGCGTGCCTACATTCTGCGCATCGACCGCAATGCCCGCGGACCGCAGGTGATCCTGTCGCGCACGGCGCCGGAATTCATCATGAAGCTGTTCGAGCTGGAAGTGCCGGAAATCGAGCAGGGTTTATTGGAAATCAAATCGGCCGCACGCGATGCCGGTATCCGCGCGAAAATCGCGGTCTTCACCGCCGACAAGCGCATCGATCCGATCGGTACCTGCGTCGGCATGCGCGGCTCGCGCGTGCAGGCCGTGACCGGCGAACTCGGTGGCGAACGGGTCGACATCGTGCTGTGGTCGGACGATCCGGCGCAATTCGTCATCGGCGCCCTGGCGCCGGCGAATGTCTCCTCGATCATGGTCGACGAAGACAAGCATGCCATGGATGTCGTTGTGGACGAAGAAAATCTGGCGATCGCCATCGGCCGTGGTGGACAGAACGTGCGTCTGGCAGCGGAATTGACCGGCTGGCAGATCAACATCATGACGGCCGAGGAATCGGCGGACAAGTCGGCAGTGGAAGTCGCAGCGGTGCGTTCGCTGTTCATGGAAAAACTCGACGTCGATCAGGAAGTCGCCGACATCCTTGCTGCGGAAGGTTTTGCCAGCCTGGAAGAAATCGCGTATGTACCGATCAGCGAAATGCTGGAGATCGAATCCTTCGACGAGGATACGGTCAATGAGTTGCGCAATCGAGCCCGCGATGCCCTGGTGACGGAAGCCATTGCCTCCGAAGAAGGTCTGGAGGGAATGGAAGACGCCCTGGTCAATCTGGACGGGATGGACCGGATTACGGGAGGCAAGCTGGGCCTGGCGGGCATCAAGACGCTGGAAGCCTTTGCCAACCTGGCATATGACGAGTTTGGCGCGATCCTGGCATTTTCGACGGAACGTGCACGGCAACTGATCAAAGACGAATTCAAAGATGTGACCGATGACGAGATGAAGCTCATCGATGCTAAGTACGATGATCATGCCAAGGCCTTGCAGGCCAAGGCATGGAGCTTCGCGGAAGCGAAGTGATCTGAATGGCTTCGATGACATCCCCCGCGTCACATAGAAAAGAGGACTGAATGGCGAGTAACAACGTAGCCCAATTTGCCACCGAGCTGAAAATGCCGGCCGACCTGCTATTGACGCAGTTGCGCGCCGCAGGTGTCGAAAAGAGTTCGGATTCCGATGCGCTGTCGAAGGAAGACAAGGACAAGCTCCTGGGTCACCTGCGTCGTGCCCATGGCGTCGCGCCGGATGGCGAAAAGAAAAAGATCACGCTGACCCGCAAGGAAACCACCGAGATCAAGCAAGCCGATGCCACCGGCAAGTCGCGCACGATCCAGGTCGAGGTGCGCAAGAAGCGCACCTTCGTCAAACGCGACGACACCCCGGTCGAAGAAGCGCCGGCGCCGGTCGTGGCCGCACCGATCATCGACGAAGCGGAAGTCGCACGGCGTGCTGATGAAGTCCGGCGCCAGGCCGAACTGATCGCCCGTCAGGAAGCCGACCTGCGCGAGAAGCAGGAGCGTCTGGCCAAGCTGGAAGCCGAGAAGGAAGCCCAGGCCAAGGCCGTGCACAAGGCCGAGATGGATGCTGAAAAAGCAGCCGCGGCAGCGCCTGCGCCAGCAGCCGCCACCATCAAGCTCGACGAATCCGCCGCCGAAGAAAAAAAGCGCGTCAACGCCGAAGAAGCCAAGAAAAAGGCTGCGCAGGCTGCCAAGGACGTTGCACGCGAAGCCTCTGAAAAAGCTGCGGCGACCGAACGCGCACGTAAGGTCGTGGCCGATGAAGTCGCCCAGATTAAGTTGATGATGAGTGCGCCACGGCGCGCCATCAAGGCGCCGGAGCCGGTTGCGCCACCCGCACCCGTGGCACGCGCCGCTCCCGAAGGCACGTTGCACAAACCAGCCGACAAGAAGCCGGGCGACAAGCCCGCCGACAAGAAGCCTGTGGTTGGCG
The DNA here is from genome assembly GCA_043753685.1 of Herminiimonas sp. Taxonomy (GTDB): domain Bacteria; phylum Pseudomonadota; class Gammaproteobacteria; order Burkholderiales; family Burkholderiaceae_D; genus JANXSS01. The sequence goes on along the minus strand of JAYUWF010000222.1, from coordinate 3,685 downwards.
CTGACAAGAAATCGATCAAGTCGGCCAACGTATCGTCGACCTGGCAGGACGACGCCAAGAAGCGCAGTGCCGGCATCAAGACACGCGGCAACACCGGCGGTGGCCGGGATGCCTGGCGCGGTGCGGCCCGTGGCGGGCGCCGCCAGGCGCATGGCGATGATCGCGAAACCAATTTCCAGGCGCCGACCGAAGCCGTCATCAAGGACGTGCACGTTCCCGAGACGATTACGGTGGCCGAACTGGCGCACAAGATGTCGGTCAAGGCATCCGAAGTCATCAAGCACCTGATGAAACTGGGCCAGATGGTTACCATCAACCAGGTGCTGGACCAGGAAACCGCGATGATTCTGGTCGAGGAAATGGGCCACACCGCGCATGCCGCCAAGCTCGACGATCCGGAAGCGTTGCTGGAAGACGGCGTCGAACACGCCGATGCGGAACTGATGCCGCGCGCACCGGTGGTCACCGTCATGGGTCACGTCGACCATGGCAAGACTTCGCTGCTCGATTACATCCGTCGTGCCAAGGTTGCTTCCGGTGAAGCCGGTGGCATTACCCAGCACATCGGCGCATATCACGTCGAGACACCGCGCGGCATGATCACCTTCCTCGATACCCCGGGTCACGAAGCGTTTACGGCCATGCGTGCCCGTGGCGCGCGCGCCACCGACATCGTGATCCTGGTGGTCGCCGCCGACGACGGCGTGATGCCGCAGACGAAGGAAGCGATTGCGCATGCGAAGGCCGCCGGCGTACCGCTGGTGGTCGCCATCAACAAGATCGACAAGCCTGGCGCCAACCTGGACCGGGTCAAGCAGGAACTGGTCGCCGAACAAGTGGTGCCGGAAGAATACGGCGGCGAATCGCCGTTCATCTCGGTATCCGCGAAGACCGGCGAGGGCATCGACACGCTGCTGGAAAACGTGTTGCTGCAAGCCGAGGTGCTGGAGCTTTCTGCTGCCACCACTTCGCCTGCACGTGGCCTGGTGATCGAGGCACGCCTCGACAAGGGCCGCGGACCGGTTGCAACCATCCTGGTGCAGTCGGGTACCTTGCGTCGTGGCGACGTGGTGCTGGCCGGCTCTTCCTATGGCCGCGTGCGCGCCATGTTGGATGAAAACGGCAAGAGCATCACCGAAGCCGGTCCATCGATTCCGGTCGAGATCCAGGGCCTGACCGAAGTGCCAGCCGCTGGTGAAGACGTGATGGTGATGACCGACGAGCGCAAGGCGCGTGAAATCGGCCTGTTCCGTCAAGGTAAATTCCGCGACGTCAAGCTGGCCAAGCAGCAGGCAGCGAAGCTGGAAAACATGTTCGAGAACATGGGTGAAGGCGAAGTCAAGAACCTGCCGATGATTATCAAGACCGACGTGCAGGGTTCGCAGGAAGCGCTGGTGCACTCGATGCAGAAGCTGTCGACCTCCGAAGTCCGGGTCCAGGTCGTGCACGCCGCCGTCGGTGGCATCACCGAGTCCGACGTCAACCTGGCCGTGGCCTCGAAAGCGGTCATCATCGGCTTCAACGTGCGGGCCGATGCGCAGGCGCGCAAGCTGGCCGAAGCCAACGGTGTCGATATTCGTTACTACAACATCATTTACGATGCGGTCGACGAAATCAAGGCAGCGATGTCGGGCATGCTGGCACCGGAGAAGCGCGAGCAGGCGATCGGTACAGTCGAGATCCGTCAGGTGCTTCAGGTCAGCAAGGTCGGTTCGATTGCCGGTTGCCTGGTCACCGATGGCGTGGTGCGTCGTGGCGCCTCGGTCCGCCTGTTGCGTGACAACGTGATCCTGTGGACAGGCGAACTCGATTCGTTGAAACGCTTCAAGGACGACGTCAAGGAAGTGCGTTCGGGTCTCGAATGCGGCCTGACACTGAAGAACTACAACGACATCAAGGAAGGCGACCAGCTGGAAGTCTTCGAGGTGCAGGAAGTCGCCCGGACGCTGTAAGCGGCATCGCAGGCAAGGCGCGTGCGGGTCGCAAGATCGGCGCGCGCTTTTTTTTCTACCGATTACCGTTACCGATCGACCGTCCATCATGGCAAAACACAGCAAGTCCATTCCCACCCGCGGTCTGCGGGTCGCCGACCAGATCCAGCGCGACCTGTCGGAGATCGTCGCCTTCGAATTGAAGGATCCACGGGTCGGCATGATCACCATTACGGAAGTCCAGATCACGCCGGACTACGCGCACGCCAAGGTATTTTTCACGATGCTGTCGGACGATGCAGAAGCGATCAAGAACACGGTCGCCGGCCTGCACAAGGCGGCCGGCTACATCCGCATCCAGCTCGGCAAGCGTCTGTCGATCCATACATTGCCGGAGCTGCATTTCGTGCACGATACATCCACTGCACGGGGTATCCAGATGTCGCGCCTGATCGACGAAGCCAACGCCACCCGCGCCAAGGACGATGACGAAGCCTGAAACAGTCGCTGGCAGCAAGCCCGTCAAGCGGCGCCGGGTTGCGGTACACGGCGTGCTGCTGCTTGACAAGGCGGCCGGCGCTTCCAGCAACGACGTATTGATCCAGGCAAAGCGCCTGCTCAATGCCGAAAAGGCCGGCCATACCGGTACCCTCGATCCGTTTGCCACCGGTTTGCTGCCGCTTTGCTTTGGGGAGGCGACAAAATTTGCCCAGGATCTCCTGGAAGCCGACAAGGCCTACGAGACCACGGTGCATCTTGGCGTGACCACCACCACCGGGGATACCGAGGGTGACGTACTCGCTCAGCGTCCGGTCGACGTCAACCTGCAGCAGATCGAAGCAGTGCTGGCGCAATTTCGCGGCCCGATCCTGCAGACGCCGCCGATGTATTCGGCCTTGAAGCGCGACGGCAAGCCGCTGTACGAATATGCGCGGGCTGGCATCACGTTGGAGCGCGAGGCGCGCGCACTGACGATCCATCGTTTGGAGTTGGTCGATTATCAAGCCCCGATGCTGCGCCTGCGGGTTACCTGCAGCAAGGGTACCTACATCCGCGTGCTGGGCGAGGATATCGGCGCCGCGCTCGGTTGTGGCGGCCACTTGCAGGCGCTGCGCCGTACCGGTGTCGGCAGCCTGGTCCTCACGGATACGATCACGCTGGAGCGCCTGGTCGACGTACCGGAGGCGGCCCGCGTCGGCTTGCTGGCGCCGGTCGATGCCTTGCTCGAATCCTTTCCGATCGTCTCGCTCGATGACGCCCTGGCCGGTCGGTTCCTGCACGGTCAGCGCCTGTCGCTGGGCAAGGAAAACGTTGCGGTAATCGATGGCGCGACCAGGGTACGGGTCTACCGTGGCAGCGATGGCTGTTTGCTCGGCACCGGGCAGATGCAGGCATTCCAGGTGCTGGCGCCGGAACGCCTGGTGGCGGTCAATCATGCTGTGCCGGTTGTTTCGGCGATGCTTTGACACTTGCGGTACCTGGTGACCAATTTCAAACGCGCTCGGCATCGCTGTCGGTTTCACCACACTGGGTGAGCAACCTGTTGAAATCGCAGGGTTTTTCCTGGATCGTGCATTGCACCATGCTATAATCGGCGGTTCTCCGATCTGGAAATTCGCTCCTCTCCGCGACGCCCTTGCGAAGCTTTGCAATCGTCTCACGCGAACCACGCACTCGGCCACACGCATCCCTACCGTAATTCAAGATCATGTCAAATACAAAACGCGCCATCCGCAACATCGCCATCATCGCCC
>JAYUWF010000221.1:0-4757 GCA_043753685.1 Herminiimonas sp. | reverse complement strand
CTTCGAAAAAACATTTGAGACCGATGCGAAACGTCGCCAGATTTTCCGCCGAAATCGTCGGCACTAACTCACCCGGCGCCCGCAGCGCGAGTGCGCTCGGCAGGTACTCCTTGATGGCCACTGCATTGCCATCTTCGTCATAGGCAAGATAGACGATACTGAACCCGCCGGAAGCAATCTTCTTTACAATGCGGTATCCGGCAATTTCCAGTCCATCTGGCAAGGGAGCGTTGTTTTGCGCAGTCATGGCTTCCTCAGGTTGTATGACTTGATTGTGTGGACATCGATAAAGTTTGTAAAGCAAGAGTTTGTAAAGCAATTGTTTGTAAAGCAAAAGACAGGGATGAAATTTTGACAATTTCAAGCATGACCGGCTACGCAGTCGTGACGCGCGAGACCGCTGGCGGCACGCTGACCATCGAACTCAAAAGCGTCAATTCCCGCTTCCTCGATTTGCAATTCCGCATGAACGACGATCTGCGTGCGCTCGAATCCGGCCTGCGCGAATCGATCATGGCGCGCGTCACGCGCGGCAAGGTCGAATGCCGCGTGAGTTTCGGACGCAAGGCCGCAAGCGGTGTCGCACAAGCCCTGAACACGGGCGTGCTCGATGCCGTCGCAGTCCTGCAGTCGCAGGTGCGGGCCCGCTTTGCTGATGCGCCGCCGCTGTCGGTCGGCGAATTGTTGCGTTGGCCGGGCGTGATCGAAGAAGCCCAGTTGGGCCAGGAATCGCTGCAGGCCGATGTCGCCGCCGCGATGAGCGATGCGCTGGCGGCCTTCGTCGACAGCCGGGCACGGGAAGGCGCCGCCTTGCAGGCAATGCTGGAAGCCCGGGTCGACGATCTGCAAAAAATCGTGGTGCAGATCACACCGCTGGTGCCGCAAATCGTCGCGCAATTCCAACAAAAAGCGATCGAGCGGATGCAGACGGCCCTCGGCCTCGCGGTTGATGGCATTGGCGGCAACTCCCAAACAGGGGCCACGGCGCCAGCGTCCAGTCGCGACGATGCGCTCGACCGCATCCGCCAGGAAGTCACGCTCTACGGCATCCGCATCGACGTCGCCGAAGAATTGACCCGGCTCGGCGCGCACCTGGCCGAAACCCGCCATCTGCTGAAAAAAGGCGGTCAGCTGGGCAAGCGCCTGGATTTCATGATGCAGGAACTCAATCGCGAAGCCAACACCGTCGGCTCCAAGGCATCGGCCAAGGAACTGACGGATGCCGCGATGGCAATGAAATTGCTGATCGAGCAGATGCGCGAGCAAGTGCAGAATCTCGAGTGACGCGGCGTTGGCAATCGATGCAATTTATTGATATTGAAAACAGAGAGGTGAAGCATGGCTGATCTCGTACCGGTGGCCGGCAGTCTGTTCATGGTGGTGGCGCCCTCGGGCGCCGGCAAGTCGACCCTGGTCAATGCCCTGCTCGAACAGGAACCGGCGATCCGGCTGTCGATTTCCTACACCACCCGCGCACCGCGGCCGAAGGAACAGCAGGGGCGCGAATACTTCTTCACGGATGCGGCGGATTTTCTGGCGCGCCGCAAAGCGGGCGAATTCCTGGAGTCGGCCGAAGTTCATGGCAATTACTACGGCACCTCGCGTCTGAAGATCGCCGACCAGATCGCCGGTGGTACCGACATCCTGCTTGAAATCGACTGGCAAGGCGCGCAGCAGGTCAAGAAGCAGTTTCCGCAAGCGGTCGGGATCTTCATCCTGCCGCCCTCGATCGAGGCGCTGGAAGACCGCCTGAAGAAGCGCGGACAGGACGAACCGCATGTGATCACGCGCAGGTTACTGGCGGCCGGCGGTGAAATCGCGCACGCCCCGGAGTTCGAATATGTTATTATTAATCAAGAGTTTGCAAGCGCTTTGACAGAACTTCAGTCGATCATTAAAGCGACTCGCTGCCGGTTCCTGCAACAGGCTGCACGCAACGCTTCCCTGTTCGCTCAACTCGGTATTCATGCCAATCCAGGCTGACGTATCGAACTGATGGTTCAAGCTGCACTGCTGGCCGCTCCATCAGACCGATTTTTTACTGTCACCATTCAATTCAGGAGCCTCCATGGCACGCATCACGATCGAAGATTGTCTGAAAAATATTCCGAACCGTTTCCAACTGTCGCTGGCCGCCACCTATCGCGCTCGTCAACTGCTGCAGGGCCATACGCCCAAGGTCGACGCCAAGGACAAGCCGACCGTGATCGCACTGCGCGAAATCGCTGCCGGCAAGGTCGGGATCGAAATGCTGAAGAAAGTCCCCAGCTAAATAGGACGACGCTGTATCCGCGCAGCGACCCAACCGCGACAGCGCGCCTGGCCGAATGAATCTGAACTCCACCGATTCCCTGTTTGCACTGCCTGGTGCGCCGCGCGCGGCGCCCGAGGCAGGGACAGCCAAAGCCGGCGTGGTCGGCCACAACGGACGCTTCAACGCCGAAGCACCGGCACCGCCGCCCGGCGTGGCATCGGTCAGCCAGCTGACCACCAAACTCGCGGAATACCTCACTCCCTCCGAACTGCGCAAGGTCAAGGAAGCCTATCGCTTCTCCGACGAGATGCATCTGGGCCAGATGCGCATGTCGGGCGAACCCTACATCTCGCATCCGATCGCGGTCGCCGAAATCTGTGCCGACTGGAAGCTCGATGCCCAGGCCATCATGGCGGCGCTCCTGCACGACGTCATGGAAGACCAGGACGTCAAGAAGGATGAATTGATCGAGCGCTTCGGCGCGCCGGTGGCGACGCTGGTCGATGGCCTGTCGAAACTGGAAAAGATCGAATTCCAGAGCCAGATCGAAGCCCAGGCGGAAAACTTCCGCAAGATGCTGCTGGCGATGGCGCGCGACGTGCGGGTGATCCTGGTCAAGCTGGCCGACCGCCTGCACAACATGCGTACCCTGGGCTCGATGGCGCCGGACAAAAAGCGCCGCATCGCCCGCGAGACGATGGAAGTCTACGTTCCGATCGCACACCGGCTGGGATTGAACAACATCTACCGAGAATTGCAGGACCTGTCGTTTTCGCACCTGTATCCGATCCGTTACCGGACCCTGTCGAAGGCGGTCAAGGCGGCACGCGGCAACCGGCGCGAAGTGGTCAGCAAGATCCTCGATTCGGTCAAGAACACGCTGGCGGCCACCGGCATGCAGGCGCATGTCTACGGGCGCGAAAAAACCCTGTTCGGCATCTACCGCAAGATGCGCAGCAAGCACCTGTCGTTTTCCCAGGTGCTGGACGTGTACGGCTTCCGGGTCGTGGTCGACAGCTTCGCCAATTGCTATGTGGCGCTGGGCACCCTGCATGCGCTCTACAAGCCGATGCCGGGCAAGTTCAAGGACTACATCGCCATCTCCAAGCTCAACGGCTACCAGTCGCTTCATACGACCCTGATCGGCCCGTATGGCACGCCGGTGGAGTTCCAGATCCGGACCCAGGAAATGCACCGGGTGGCAGAGTCGGGTGTTGCGGCACACTGGCTGTACAAGAGCGACGACACCGGCCTGTCGGAGCTACAACAGCGCACCCACGCCTGGTTGCAGTCCCTGCTCGATATCCAGAAGCAGACCGGCGACTCGGCCGAATTCCTGGAACACGTCAAGGTCGACCTGTTCCCGGATTCGGTCTACGTCTTCACGCCGAAATCAAAGATTATCGCCCTGCCGCGCGGCGCCACGGCACTCGATTTCGCCTACTCGATCCACACCGATATCGGTGACCAGACCACCGCCGTGCGCATCAACCATGAGCCGGCGGCGCTGCGCACGGAACTGCGCAACGGCGACATCGTCGAGATCGTCACGTCGACCAATTCACGGCCGAGTCCGAACTGGCTGACATTCGTACGCACCGGCAAGGCGCGTTCCGCCATCCGCCATCACCTGCGCACCATCAACCTGCAGGAATCGGTCGAACTCGGCCAGCGTCTGCTGGCGCAGGCGCTGGTGGCGTTGAACCTCGATCCGGTCCTGCCGCCGGCCTTGTGCGAGCGGCTGCTCAATGAGTCGAGCGCCAAGTCGCTGGAAGAACTGCACGCCGACATCGGTGTCGGCAAGCGCATGGCGACCCTGGTGGCGCGCCACATCCTCGGGCTGGTGGAAGATGATGCCGGACCCGGTACGCCGCGCGCCGCAGGGGTGGCTTCGCCCGGCTCGCGGCTGGAGCCGGTCGTGATCTACGGTAGCGAAGGCGTTTCCGTACAATTGTCGCCCTGCTGCCAGCCGATTCCCGGCGACGGCATCATCGGGCAGCTGAAGCGCGACCAGGGATTGGTGGTGCACACCACCGATTGCGAGATCGCCAAGCGCCAGCGGACCAAGGAACCGGAGCGCTGGATCGAAGTCGCCTGGGGCGACGAGTTGAATCGCCGCTTCGATTGCCGGATCCAGATCCTGGTCAAGAACGAACGCGGCATCCTGGCCCGGGTTGCCGCCGAGATCGGCGAATCCGACGCCAACATCGTGCATGTCGCAATGGACCAGGATGACGACCAGATCATGACCCATCTGCGCTTCACGGTGCAGGTCGAGGATCGGGTCCACCTGGCACGCCTGATGCGAAACGTGCGCCGCATCGGCGGCGTCACCCGGATCCTGCGCGAACGCAACTGATCACGCGCTAGAGCAGAATTCGAAATAGTGTATTCGGGATACGTATCGGTTCGGGCCGCAGGGCAAGGCGCAGCGAGCGCCGTGTGGCGGGCCACACCAGCGAGCTGCAACGCCGCAATGTGGCGCGAAGCGGTGCGTAGCACG
>JAYUWF010000220.1:0-14393 GCA_043753685.1 Herminiimonas sp. | reverse complement strand
CAACCGGCGCGAGTTCGACCAGCGGATGGTCGAGGCACTGGCCCGGTGCAATCGCAGTGCTTATCCAATGGCGCTGATGTTCCTGGATATCGATAAATTCAAGGACATCAACGATCGCTTCGGTCACGCGGGTGGCGACGAAGTGTTGCAGCAGTTCGCCTCCCGCCTGCGCGGCAGTGTGCGCAAGACCGACTTCGTCGCGCGACTCGCTGGCGATGAATTCATGGTCATCGTCGGGACGCTGAACTACCCGGAAGAAGTGGCACTGGTGGCGGAAAAGATTTTAAGTGCCATCAGGGAGCCAATGACGGTATCCAACATGCCGTTGCTTGTGACCTCCAGCATCGGGGTCACGATTTTCGACGGCAGCGACACGGTCACTTCAGCCATCGTTGCGCGCGCCGACAAGGCTTTGTACGATGCGAAGGCATCTGGCCGAAATATCGCCCAGCTATCCAGTTCTAGCAGTGCCTAAGTACCCGAAATTAATGCGCGCCCATCGCATCGGTCGATGCGGCGGCTTTTCTCGGCTTGGTCATCCACACCAGACCGATCAGCGCGATGAACAGGATCGCCGACAGCCAGAAGATGTCGGTCGCACCCATGGTGCTGGCCTGTACCGACAAGGCGCGTTCCAGCACCGCCAGCGCGCCCGGCTCACTCAATCCCTGGGACTGCAACGCCTGGACCGCCTGGCCGAACGCCGGATTGTCCGTCCCAGAATGCTCGGCCAGTTGCGCATGATGCAGCGCGGTACGCTTGTCCCACAGGGTCGAGGTGATCGAGGTGCCCATGCCGCCGAACATGATCCGCACGAAGTTCGACAGGCCGGCAGCCGCCGGTATCTTGTCCGGTGCCTGACCCGACAGGATGATCGAGGTCAGCGGAATGAAAAACATCGCCATTGCCGCACCTTGAATAATGGTCGGAATCATCAGCGTGCTGACGTCGACATCCGGCGTGAAGTGCGAGCGCATCCAGAACACCACCGCAAAGATCAGGAATGAGGCCGTCGCCACCCAGCGTGCATCGACCTTCGGCAGGATCTTGCCGACGAACGGAGACATGAAGATCGCCAGGATGCCGACCGGCGCCATGACCTTGCCGGCCTCGGTGGCGGTATAGCCGATCTGGGTTTGCAACCATAAAGGCAAAATCACCAGGGAGCCGAAGAACAGGCCATAGGCCACGGAAATCGCGATCACGCCGCCGCTGAAATTGCGGCCCTTGAACAGCGACAGGTCGACGACCGGATGCTCGTCGCCCAGCTCCCAGATGATGAAGTAGATGAAGCAGACCACCGCCACCGACGCCAGGATGATGATCTCGCCGGAATTGAACCAGTCCAGTTCCTTGCCCTTGTCGAGCATCAGTTGCAGGCTGCCGACCCACAGCACCAGCAGGGCCAGCCCGATCTTGTCGATCGGCCGGATCAGGATCTGCGATTCGCGCTCGCGGTAGATCGACCAGGTTGCCCACGCTGCAAAGATCCCGATCGGTATGTTGATGTAGAAGATCCACGGCCAGGAATAATTGTCCGATATCCAGCCGCCCAGGAGCGGTCCCATGATCGGCGCCACCAGCGTCGTCATGCCCCAGAACGCGAGCGCCATGCCGCTCTTGGCCGGCGGATAGCTCGATAGCAGCAGCGCCTGCGACAGCGGAATCATCGGGCCGGCCACAGCGCCCTGCAGGATGCGCGCGGCGATCAACAGTTCGATGCTCGGTGCCATGCCGCACAGGAAGGATGCGATCACGAACAGCAGGATCGAACTGACGAACAGCTTGACCTGGCCGAAGCGCATGGTCAGCCAACCGGTCAGCGGTACCGAGATCGCATTGGCCACCGCAAAGGAAGTGATGACCCATGTGCCCTGTTGCGGCGACACGCCCATGTCGCCCGAGATGGCGGGAATCGAGACATTGGCGATCGAGGAGTCGAGCACATTCATGAACACCGCCAGCGACAGCGCGACGGTTCCAAGGATCAGTGGCGTGCCGGTCAGCGGCTGCAGGGCGGGGCGGGGCGAGGTGGCCATTGGCGGTAGTGAGGGTCTCGAAACTCTGGCCTATTTGCCGCTGCCGCTGCCGCTGCCGCTGCCGTTGGGGTTGGCGTTGTTCTCGGCGATGATCCGATCGATCAGCACCGCGGCATCGCGCCCGGCATTGTCGAACACGGCCGTCTGGTACGCCGCCGCACTGCGCGCCGGCTGATTGGTCGTCAACGAATTACCGCCCGATTGGGCGATGTCGGCATTGACCTGCATCGATACGCCCAGGCGCAGCGGATGGGCCTCCAGTTCCTTCGGGTCGAGCGTGATCCGTACCGGCACGCGTTGCACGATCTTGATCCAGTTGCCGCTTGCGTTCTGGCTCGGCAAGAGCGCGAAGGCAGAGCCGGTGCCTGCCGCCAGACCGGCCACCCTGCCATGAAATTCCACGTCGGAGCCGTACAGGTCGGATTTCAAAGTTACCGGCTGGCCGATGCGCATGCGTGCGATCTGCACTTCCTTGAAATTCGCATCCACCCACAAGGCATTCAGCGGCACCACGGACAGCAACGGCATGCCGGCCGCCACCCGCTGGCCGACCTGCACCGAGCGCTTGGCGACATAGCCCGTGATGGGCGCCGGCAGCGTGGTGCGCGCCAGCGCCAGGTAGGCCGCTTCGACCTGGCCGGCCGCGCGCAGCACGTTCGGATGCTTCGCAACAGAGGTGCGATCGGTCAGCACCTGGTTCGACGCCAGCTGCTCGCGCGCTGCCGTCAATGCCGACGTGGCCGCCTGCAGGGCCGTGCGGGCATGCTCCAGGTCTTCCTTGGAAACGGCGCCGGTGCTGATCAATTCCTGGCGCCGCGCCAGGTCGGAGCGCGCCCGTTCGGCCTCGGCCGTGCGTGCCGCGATCGTGGCCTGGAACGTGCCGTTGTTCACATACAGGGTGCGCACCTCGCGCACTGCCTGCGCCAGCTGCGCGCTGGCATTGTCGAGGGCTACCTTGGCGTCCGACGGATCGAGCTGCACCAGCGCCTTGCCGGCCTGTACCAGCTCGGTATCGTCGGCATTGATCGCCACCACCGTGCCGCCGACCTGCGGCGTGACCTGCACCACATTGCCCGCCACATAGGCGTCATCGGTGTTTTCGAAATGACGCTGGAAGATGAACCAGTAGATGCCGTAACCGATCAGCGCCAGCAGGAGTACGGCGGTGACGATGAACAGGAGCCGGCGCCGCTTCGGGTTGGATTTTTTCGGCGGTGGCGCGGAGCGGGTCGGCGCCTGGGCCGGGGCCGATCCAGCGTTGTCGGGCGTGGTGGCAGGTGTTGAGCTCATGATGCGGATTTGGTCGAAAGTGTGGTGCCCGCCGGTGCGGCGGGCGTGGTGGTCACGGTGGTCGTGACCGTGGTGGTGGTGACGGTGCGGGTGACGCTGCCGTCGGCGCCGGTGCCGGTGCCGGACGTCGCGCCAGGCGCCGTGCCCGTGCCCGTGCCGCTGGCCGGCGCGTCGGATTCACGGATCTCGAGGCGAAGATCGCGGGCCTCGAAGCCGCCGCCGAGCGCCTTGATCAGCGCAATGCGCAGGTCGAGCCGGCGCGCCTGCGCGTCGAACTCGATGCGACGTTGTGTCAGCAGCACGCCTTCGGCGGCCAGCAACTGCAACTGGTTGATGGTGCCGACGCGGCGCCGGTCCGTTGCCAGCGCCAGCGAGCGGGTAGCGGCCTGGGTGGCTTGCTGCTGATTGTCGGCCTGCACGGTCGCCGCGCGCAAGGACTGCACCTGGTCGGCGACATCGCGCAGTGCATCGGTCAGGGTCTGGTTGTATGTTGCGACCGCACCCTCGAAGCCCGACACCTGGCCCTGCAGCTGGGCGCGCAGGGTATTGCTGTTGAAGATGGGCAGGCGGATCGCGGGTCCCACGCCGATCGTGCGGCTGCTGCTCTGGATCAGGTTCGACAGGCCGAGACTGGAAAAACCGGCGAAGGCCATGATGTCGACGTTCGGATAAAACTGTGTCTTCGCGTAGTCGATCTGGCCCTGGGCCGCTTCGACCCGCCAGCGCGCGGCCACGATATCGGGGCGGCGTCCGACCAGCATCAATGGCAGCGCCGGCGGCAGGGGCGCACCCGCCTGCGCCGGCAAGACCGGGCGCGCAATCGTCAGGCCACGGTCCGGACCGGCGCCGAGCAGCGCGGCCAGCTGATTGCGATTGAGCGCGATCGCTTCCTGCCACTGCGCGATTTCGGCGCGCAAGGTGGCGGCCTGTTGCAGCGACGCCTGGGTTTCACTTTGCGAATCGAGTCCCGCGGCAACCCTCTGGCGGGTGAGCCGGTCGAGCGATTCGCGCGTCTGCAACTGCTGGCGCACCAGATCGAGCTGGGTGGAATTGCGCGCCAGCTGTAGCCAGCCACGGGCGACTGCAGTGCTCAGCACCAGGCGCGCATTGTATTGCTCAGCCTGCGCCACCTTGCCTTGGGAAAGCGCGCTGCGCAGGGCGGCGCCGTTGCGGCCCCAGAAGTCGAAGTCGTAGCGGAAATTCAGCGTCAGGCTGCCGTCGGTCACGGTTTCGCCGGCCAGTGGCGGCGGGATGATGCCGTTTTCGGTATACCGCTGGCGCGTGGCGGTGGCGTTGAGGTTCCAGACCGGCGCTTCAGCCAACGCGGTGACCTTGGCGGCGGCCTGCGCAGCCGCGACGCGCGAGGCCGCTACTTGCAGACCCGGATTACCGGCCAGCGCTTCGTCGATCAACGCCTGCAGCGGCGCGCCGCCGAAGGTGCTGGCCCACTGCGCGTCGGGCCAGGCGCCGCCCTGGTCGGGCAGGCTCAGCGCGGTGTCGAACCCGGCGGCCGGTTGCAGCCGGCCCTGGCTGCCGATACCGGCAAAACTGGCGCAACCGGCCAGTACCAGCGGCAGGAAAAGGTGCCCGGCCAGCCTGCCGTGCCGGCCCACGAGCGCCGAAAAAGAAGGAAAGGAAATCATCGGATTTTTAGTTGTTCAGGCAATCTTATTGTGAGCTAATTTGAGAAATCCGGGCAGGAATCCGAGAAGGAAAGCCGCAAGACAGGAAGACGGTGCAGCTCATGGTTCTGCATCCTTGCCGGTCGCAGCGCCGATGACGCCAGGCCCCAGGAACTTGCGCAACAGCGACTTTAGGAAGCCGATTTCCTCGGCGCTGAAACCGGCGAACTGCGCGTTGAGCACGCGCGTGAAAATCGGCGGCAGCCGGGCGGACAGCGCCCGACCGTCGGCGCTCAGGTGCAAGCGTACCTGGCGCCGGTCGTCGGCATGCGGCACACGCTCGATCAGCCCGCGTTTCTGCAGGCGATCGAGCATGCGGGTCATGGAAGCAGCGTCGGTATAAGTGTCGCGCACCAGCTCGGCGGCGGTCGTGTAGCGGCCGCTGGCGAGCATCAGCAGCACGCCGCCCTGAGCATGGGTGATGCCGCAATCGAGCAGCGCGGCATCGAGCGATTTTGCCAACATCGCGCGCGAACGCGAAAGTAGATAGCCGACGCTGTCGTCCATCCGGTACGTGGAGACTGAAAAGAGTGGCGCGCTCGCCATATATCAGGGATTTATTATTTGCCTAGGCAATAATATAGCGTAATTGGATCGTGCCTGCAGGAAGAGCACTCGGGCGTCCGGTCGGGGTCGGGGAATTAGTGGGAATCAGGCGTGACGGCAAGAATCGGACATGCCTGGCGCGCCATTGCGTGCGCGAGCATCGCAGGATCGCGATTGCGGGAAGCAGAAAACGTCTGATGACAGCAAGACAACCGGGCGGCGGGCGCCGCGCCGGCGAACAACGTTGAGGTGGCGTCAGGCGGCGACGTTGATGGTCGTGCCGATCGTCTGGCCGCTGGTATTGACGGTGGGCTTGGTGGCCGGCACCTGCGGTATCGAATTGTCACTTTGTTCACCCGATTGGGAACCGCTGATCAACGATTGCTGGTTGGCGGCCTTTGCCTGGGCGACGGCGACGGCGGCATTCGCTTGCGCATTGGACGCTGCGGCGCTGGCAGCGACGGGATTGATAGCCATATGAACCTTTCAAGGAACCACACCACATCACGAACGCTCGCGATGCACCGTGACGTTATCCGCGTTAACGGCGCAAGACTGGCAGTTCTGAAGAGCTCACCCGAAAAAATCCTCTACTTGACCGCCGTAGTCACCGGCAGTGCCGCCATGTTCCAGCTGCCGCCGAGCGCCTTGACCAGCTGCACGCTGGCGGTGAGCCGGCGATTGAGGAGATCCAGGGCGGTGCGCTCGCCGTTCAATGCCGTCGCCTGCACCTGGATCACGTTCAGATACGTGACGATGCCGGCCTTGTACTGATTGTTGGTCAGCTCCACGGAGCGGCGCGCCAGTTGCAGGGCTTCGTCCTGCACCACGGCTTCCTGCTCCAGGATGCGCAATGCCGCCAGGTTGTCTTCGACTTCGACGAAGCCGTTCAAGACCGTCTGCCGGTAGGCGGCAACCGTGCCGTCATACGCTGCCGTGGCTTGCTCGATCTGGGACCGGCGCAGGCCGGCATCGAACAGGTTCGCCGCCAGTTGCGGGCCGAGCGACCAGAAGCGGTTCGGCAGCGACAGCAGGTTGCCCAGCGTGCTGCTCTGGGCGCCGCCGGTGGCCGACAGCGTCAGCTTCGGAAAGTAGGCGGCCCTGGCAACGCCGATCTGCGCGTTGGCAGCCTCGACCCGGCGTTCGGCGGCGGCGACGTCGGGCCGGCGCTCCAGCAGTTCGGACGGCAGGCTGACCGGAATCACCGGCACGACCGCAGCGAGTTGCGCATGGCTGATCGAAAATCCGGCCGGCGCCTTGCCGATCAGGAGTGCGATCGCATGTTCCAGCTGCGCCCGCTGCACGCCCAGGTCAAGCGCCTGCGCCTGGGTGGATTTGAGTTGTGTCTGCGCCAGGATCAGGTTGCTCTTGGCGATGATGCCGGCGTCATATTGATTCTGTGTCAGCTGTACCGAGCGCTGGTAGTCGACCAGGGTGCGTTCCAGCAGCTGTTGCTGGGTATCCAGGCTGCGCAAGCCGAAATAGTTCTGCGCCAGTTGCGCCTGGGCCGACAGGCGGGCCGCTGCCAGATCGCCGGCGCTGGCCTGGGCACTGGCCTGGTCGGCATCGATACTGCTTTGTACGCGCCCCCAAAGATCGATTTCCCAACTGGCGTCGAGAGTGAGCCGGTTGCTGTTGGCCGGACCGCCGCCACCGATGCTGGTGGAGGCGCCGGTGGCAGGATTGGTGACGGCTTGGCCGCTGCCGGCGGTCTTCGATCGGGTCGAGCTCAGGTTGGCGCCGACGGTCGGAAACAGGCCGGCACGGGTGCCCTGCACCAGCGCGCGAGCCTGGCGATACCGCGCCTCGGCCTGCGCCAGGCTTTGGTTCGACATGCCGACCTGCTGCTCCAGCGAATCGAGCAGCGGATCGCCGTAGAGTTGCCACCAGTTCGAGCCGATCACCGCATCCTGCGGCGATGCCCGTTTCCAGCCGTCGATTTCCTTGAACGCCGCAGGCGTCTCCACGGGCGAGCGGACGTAGGCGGGACCGGCTGCGCAAGCTGACAACAGCAGCGGCAACCCCACGGACAACGCCAATGACCATGCTGAATTTGACGGTGACGGGATGCTGCGCTCGATTCGATGCTTCATTTGTTCTCCGCTGCGGCCGGCAGGTTTGCCCGGCAGGTCCATCAGATTTGTGGTGTCGGGTTTTTCGGCAGGGCGCTGCGCTCGCTGGCGGCCAGATCGCGTTCGCCGCGCACATTCTTCCACTGGCGCCGGCTCCATGCCGCGAAGCGATCCATGTACAGATACACCACCGGCGTCGTGAACAGGGTCAGCAGCTGGCTTACCACCAGACCGCCGACGATGGTGATGCCCAGCGGTTGGCGCAACTCGGAACCGGTGCCGGTGCCCAGCGCCAGCGGCAGCGCGCCCAGCAGCGCCGCCATCGTGGTCATCAGGATCGGCCGGAAGCGCAACAGGCAGGCCTGGCGAATCGCTTCGAGCGGCGTCTTGCCTTCGTCGCGCTGCGCCACCAGCGCGAAATCGATCATCATGATGGCATTCTTCTTGACGATGCCGATCAAGAGGATGATGCCGATGAAGGCCATGATGTTGAGGTCCATCTTCACCATCATCAGCGCCAGGATCGCGCCGACGCCGGCCGATGGCAGGGTCGACAGGATCGTGATCGGATGCACATAGCTTTCATACAGCACGCCCAGCACGATGTAGATGGTCAACAGCGACGTCAGGATCAGGAACGGCACCGTCGACAGCGAATCCTGGAACACCTTGGCGGTACCCTGGAAACTGCCGCGGATCGATTTCGGCATGCCGGTGCGGGCCACCGAATCGTCGATGGCGGCAGTGGCGTCGCTGAGGACCACGTTTTCGGCCAGGTTGAACGAGATCGTCATCGCCGCGAACTGGCCCTGGTGATTCACCGTCAGGGTCGTGGTGGTCGGCTCGTACTTCGAAAACGCCGAGAGCGGCACCATGGCGCCGGTATTGGTCTTGACGAAGATCGCATCCAGGATTTCCGGCCGTTGCCAGTATTCGGGCGCGACTTCCATCACCACGTGGTACTGGTTACGTTGCGCATAGATGGTCGACACCTGGCGCTGGCCGAAAGCATCGTATAGCGTCGCATCGATCAACCGCGGCGACACCCCCAGTCGCGAGGCGGTGGCGCGGTCGATGGTCAACGTGATCTGCAGGCCCTTGTCCTGCTGGTTGGTGTTGACGTCGGTGAGCTGCTTGACCTGCTTCAACGCTTCCAGGATCTTCGGCGACCAGGTCACGAGTTCTTCCAGGTTGTCGCCCTGCAGGGTGTACTGATACTGCGCGTTGGCCTGGCGGCCGCCGACCCGGATATCCTGCGACGCCTGCAGGAACAGCGTGGCGCCCGGCACCACGGCCAGCTTCGGCCGCAAGCGGTTGATGACGCCGTCGGCGCTGATCTTGCGCTCTTCGAGTGGTTTCAGCGAAATGAACATGTAGCCGGTATTGCGCTGGCTGCCGCCGGTGAATCCGGTAACGCTGGCGACTGCCGGATCCTGGCGCACGATATCGATGAAAGCCTGGAGCTTCGGCTTCATCGCCTGGAACGAGGTGGCTTGATCGGCCTGGATGTTGCCCTGCAGCCGGCCGGTATCCTGTTGCGGGAAAAAGCCCTTTGGAATCACTGAATACAGGTAGAAGTTCAGTACCACCACGGCCAGCATGACCAGGATCGTGACGAAGGTGTGCTTCAAAGCCCAGCCGAGACTGGCCGCATAGCGGTCGTGCAGCCAGGTAAAACCGCGCTCGCTGACCATGTACAGGCGGCCGTGTTTCCTCGTTTCGGGTTTGAGCAGGCGCGCGCACATCATCGGCGTCACCGTCAGCGACACCACCAGCGACACCATGACGGCCACCGACAGCGTGACGGCGAATTCGCGGAAAAGCCGGCCGACGATGCCGCCCATCAGCAGCATCGGAATGAACACCGCCACCAGTGAGATACTCATCGACAGGACAGTGAAGCCGACTTCCCTGGCGCCCAGCAGCGTGGCTTCCAGCGGCTTCATGCCGGCTTCCATGTGGCGGGTGACGTTTTCCAGGACCACGATGGCATCGTCGACCACGAAACCGGTGGCGATCGTCAGCGCCATCAAGGAAAAATTGTCGAGACTGTAACCGCACAAATACATGATGCCGAAAGTCCCCAGCAGAGAGACCGGAACGGCGACGCTGGGAATGACGCTGGCGCGCACGTTGCGCAGGAACAGGAACACCACCAGGATCACCAGCCCGACCGAGATCGCCAGCGTGCGTTCGACATCGTGCAGCGAGGCTCGGATCGTCATGGTCTGGTCCAGCACCACATCCATGTCGATCGAACTCGGAATCGATGCCTTCAATTGCGGCATCATTGCGCGGATGCGATCGACCGTATCGATGATGTTGGCGTTCGGCTGGCGGTTCAGGATCACCAGCACCGACGGTTTGCCGTTGGCCATGCCGGCATTGCGCAGGTCTTCCACCGAATCGACCACCTGGCCGATGTCGGTCAGCCTGACCGCTGCGCCATTACGGTACGTGACGATCAGGTCGCGGTATTGCGCGGCTTTCTGCGCCTGGTCGTCGGCCGAGATCTGCCACTGGCGGTCGCCTTTTTCCAGGAATCCCTTGGGCTTGTTGGCATTCGTGCCGTTAAGCGCGGCGCGCACGTCTTCCAGGCCGACGCCGAGCTTGAAGAGCGAATATGGATTGAGCTCGACCCGCACCGCCGGCAGCGAACTGCCGCCCACGCTGACCTGGCCAACGCCTTCGACCTGCGACAGTTTCTGCTGTAGCACGGTGGAGGCGGCGTCGTACATCTGCCCCTGGTCCATGGTCGGCGAGGTGAGCGCCAGGATCATGATCGGTGCATCGGCCGGATTGACCTTGCGATAGGTCGGATTGCTGCGCAGGGTGGTCGGCAGATCGACCCGGGCGGCATTGATGGCCGCCTGCACGTCGCGGGCGGCGCCGTCGATGTCGCGGGAGAGGTCGAATTGCAGCGTGATGCGCGAGGAGCCGAGCGAGCTCGACGACGTGATTTCAGTCACGCCGGCAATCGTGCCTAACTTGCGTTCGAGCGGTGTGGCGACGGTCGATGCCATCGTTTCCGGACTCGCACCGGGCACGCCGGCCTGCACCGAAATCGTCGGAAAATCCACCTGCGGCAGGGGCGACACTGGCAACAGGTTGAAGCTGACCACGCCGGCCAGGATCACCCCAACCGTCAGCAGCGTCGTGGCGACCGCGCGCCGGATGAACGGTTCGGAAAGATTCACGCGGACTCCGGCGCGGTACGCGTGCCCTGGCCTGCACCGTGCGGATCGCGCGGTGACTCGGGACCGGGGTGCTGCGCGCCATCCGCGGCAGCCCGTTCTTCGGGATCGTCACGCTTGTTGAAGCGCTGCGCCAGGCGGTCGAACGCCAGGTAGATCACCGGCGTGGTGAACAACGTCAGCACCTGGCTGACGATCAGGCCGCCGACGATCGTCACGCCCAGCGGATGACGCAGCTCCGAGCCGACACCGCCACCCAGCATCAGCGGCAGCGCGCCCAGCAGCGCCGCCATGGTCGTCATCAGGATCGGCCGGAAGCGCAACAGGCAGGCCTGGAAAATCGCTTCGCGCGGCGCCATGCCTTCGTTGCGTTCGGCGTCGAGCGCGAAGTCGATCATCATGATGGCGTTCTTCTTGACGATACCGATCAGCAGGATGATGCCGATGATCGAAATGATGCCCAGGTCATTTCCCGAGACCATCAGCGCCAGCAGCGCCCCCATGCCGGCCGACGGCAGCGTCGACAGGATCGTGATCGGGTGGATGTAGCTTTCGTACAGCACGCCCAGCACGATGTAGACGGTGATGATCGCCGCCAGGATCAACAGCAACTGATTCGTCAGCGAGCCCTGGAACGCCAGCGCGGCGCCCTGGTAATTGGTCTGGGTGCTGGCCGGCAGGCCGATTTCCTTCTTGACGGCGTCGATCGCCTTGACCGCTTCGCCCAGCGAGGCGCCGGGCGCCAGGTTGAAGGAAATCGTGGTCGCCGGCAGTTGGCCGAGGTGGCTGATGACCAGCGGCGTGGCGCGCTCGGACAGGGTGGTGAGCGTACTGAGCGGCACCTGGTTGCCGGCCGAGGTGGTGACATACAGATCGTTCAGCGCCGCCGGCCCTTGCTGGAATTCGGGTTTGAGTTCCAGGATCACGCGGTACTGGTTGGTCTGGGTAAAGATCGTCGAGACGATGCGCTGGCCGAAGGCGCTGTAGAGCGTGCTGTCGATGGTCGCCGGCGTGACACCCAGGCGCGAGGCGGTGGCCCGGTCGATCGTCAGCGCCGCCTGCAGGCCGGCATCCTGCAGGTCGCTGGTGACGTCGCGCAATTCCTTCAATTGCGACAAGCGTTCCACCAGTTTCGGCGTCCAGATGGTCAATTGTTTACTGTCCGGATCTTCCACCGTGAATTGATACTGGGTGCGACTGACCCGGGTCTCGATGGTCAGGTCCTGCACCGGTTGCATGAACAGGGAAATCCCTTCGACCTGCGCCAGCTTGTGCTGCAGGCGCGCGATGATCACCGATGCATTGTCGCTGCGCTTGTCGTGCGGTTTCAGGTTGATCAGGATGCGGCCGCTGTTCAAGGTCGTGTTGCTGCCGTCCACACCGATGAAGGAGGACAGGTTGTCGACCGCCGGATCCTGCAGGATGACTTTCGCCAGCGCCTGCTGCCGCTCGGCCATGGCGGCAAACGATATCGATTGCGGCGCTTGCGAGATGCCCTGGATCACGCCGGTGTCCTGCAGCGGGAAAAAGCCCTTCGGAATCAGGATGTAGAGCAGGGCAGTGAGGGCGAAGGTGGCCACCGCCACGATCAGCGTCAGCGTCTGCCGCTCCAGCACCCAGGTCAGCCAGCGCCCGTAGCCTTCGATCACGCGATCGAAGAAGCGGCCGGACGCCTTGTAGAAGCGGCTTTGCTGTTCTTCCGGTGTGTGATGCAAGAGGCGCGCGCACATCATCGGCGTCAGCGTCAGCGAAACGATCGCCGACAGGATGATGGTCACCGCCAGCGTGATGGCGAATTCGCGGAACAGCCGGCCCACCACGTCGCCCATGAACAGCAAGGGAATCAGCACCGCGATCAGCGAAATCGTCAGCGACAGGATGGTGAAGCCGATCTGCGCGGAACCCTTCAGGGCCGCGGCCATCGGCGCTTCGCCTTTTTCGATGTAGCGCGCGATGTTTTCGATCATCACGATCGCATCATCGACCACGAAGCCGGTCGAGATCGTCAGCGCCATCAGCGTCAGGTTGTTGAGCGAAAATCCGGCCAGGTACATCACGCCGAAAGTGCCCACCAGCGACAGCGGCACCGCCACGCTCGGAATCGCCGTTGCCGCCAGATTGCGCAGGAACAGGAAGATCACCATCACCACCAGCGCCACCGACAGCATCAGTTCGAACTGTACGTCGGCCACCGATGCGCGGATGGTGGTGGTGCGGTCGGTCAGGATCGCGATCTCGACGTCGGCCGGCATGCCGGCGCGCAGGCTGGGCAGCAGTTCCTTGATCTTGTCGACCACCTTGATGACGTTGGCGCCCGGCTGGCGCTGGATGTTGACGATGATCGCCGGCGATTCGTTGACCCAGGCTGCCTGGCGCACGTTTTCGGCATCGTCGATGACATCGGCGACATCGGTCAGGCGCACCGGCGCGCCGTTCTTGTAGGCGACGATGATCGCCTTGTATTCGTCGGCCGAACGCAACTGATCGTTGGCATCGATCGTGTAGGCGCGGGTCGGGCCGTCGAAACTGCCCTTGGCCTGGTTGGCGTTGGCCGCGCCGATGGCGGTGCGGATATCCTCGATGTTAAGGTTGTAGCCGGCCAGTGCGGTCGGATTGGCCTGGATCCGCACGGCGGGCCGCTGGCCGCCGGACAGGTTCACCAGTCCGATGCCGGGCAGTTGCGAAATCTTTTGCGCCAGCCGGGTATCGGCCAGGCTTTGCAGCTGCGGCAGCAGCAAGGTCTTGGAGGTGATCGACAACGTCATGATCGGCGTGTCGGCCGGATTGACCTTGCTGTAGATCGGCGGCGCGGGGAGATCGGCCGGCAGCAGGTTGGCGCCGGCGTTGATGGCCGCCTGCACTTCCTGTTCGGCGATGTCCAGACTCAGCGCCAGGCTGAACTGCAGCGTGATCACCGAGGCGCCGCCGGAACTGGTCGACGACATCTGGTTCAGGCCCGGCATCTGGCCAAACTGGCGTTCCAGCGGCGCGGTGACCGAGGAGGTCATCACGTCCGGGCTGGCGCCTGGGTACAGCGTGACCACCTGGATGGTCGGGTAATCGACTTCGGGCAGGGCCGACAGCGGCAACAGGCGATAGGCCAGCACGCCGACCAGCAGGATCGCCAGCATCAGCAGCGAGGTCGCCACCGGCCGCAGGATGAACGGGCGGGAGATGCTGGCGTGGCTGGTCTGGCTGGTGTTGCTGTCGTTACTGTCGTTACTGTCGTTACGCAGATCACTCATGCCGTGTTTGCTCCCTGCAGCGATTGCGCGACGCGATCCGAATCCCCGGCCGAACCAGCGGCGACTGTTTCAGCGTCGCCGCGTCTGGCCGCCTGCATCATTGCGCGCCCCGTGCCGGCGCGGCCGGCGCTGCTTCTCCCGCGGCTGCCGCGGCCTCGCGGGCGGCACGCCGCTCGCGCCAGCGCTGGCGTTGTTCTTCGGTCGGTGCGCCACTTTCGCCGGCGCCGCCGACCGCGCGGCTGCCCGCACCAGGCGCCGCACCAGGCGAACCGGTCGCAGCGGCGCCACCTGTGGCAGGCATGCCGCCCGGCGGCGTGGCCGGTGC
>JAYUWF010000219.1:0-4787 GCA_043753685.1 Herminiimonas sp. | reverse complement strand
GTGACGGCAGCAGCATCGCCTTCACCAGCAGCTTTGGCCGCCGCTGCAGGCCGGCGCAACACCAGCGTCAGCGGCACCACCACGAACAGCGCCACGTCGTTGGTCAGAACCGTCGCCAGCAGCGCCGTGGCCGTCACCAGCAACAATGCCAGCCGGCGCTGACTGCGCATGCGCGCGATCAGGCGCTGCGCCAGGCGCTCCAGCCAACCCGAGAGTTCGACGCCCTTGGTCAGTATCAGCAGTCCCGTCAGCGTCGCCATGGTCGGCCAGTCGACCAGCGACGGGTAGGTGGTCACGCGTGCCGGTGCCGCCACGGTCAACCCCGCCAGCACCAGCAATAGTACCCATAGCAGGTGGTCGTGGATTAATTGTTGGAACAGGTAATGCAGCCCCGATTGCGACGGCATGGCGCCCGATTACTCCTCCAGCAAACTCCTCAACATCCACGCATTCTTTTCATGAATCTGCATCCGCTGCGTGAGCATGTCGCACGTCGGCTGGTCGTTGGCCGCTTCCGCCACGGTGAATAACTGCCGCGCCGTGCGCGCAACCGTTTCCTGACCTTCCACCAGTTCGCGGATCATGTCGGTTGCTTTCGGCAAGCCGTTGCTCTTCGAAATGGAGGTCAGCGCCGCCATCTGCTCGTAGGTACCCGGCGCCGGCGCACCCAGCGCACGAATCCGCTCGGCCACCAGATCGACTGCGAGCCACTGTTCGTTGTAGAGCGTCTCGAACATCAGGTGCAGCGTCTGGAACATCGGGCCGGTGACGTTCCAGTGGAAATTATGCGTCTTCAAATACAAGGTGTAGGTGTCGGCCAGCAGGCGCGACAGGCCGTCGACGATCTGCAGGCGGTCCGGTTCGGCGATGCCGAAATTGATGACCGGGCCGGATTTCATGGTTGCACTCATTGGGTTCTCCTGACGGTTGATAGGGCAAGCGCGACCAATTCGATCCTTGTCGTTTCGATCACCTGTTAGCGCTATCGTACCGCCATCGCGAGAACTCTGCCCGGCCGTGCGCAATCAGTTCGACTTCAAGTGTTCTTCGTGACCGATGTCGCGCACGCTGGTGATGGCGTAACCCTTGGCCGTGATCTGCTCGACCGGTTGTTCGATCGAATAGGCTGGCATCGAATCATCGCGTTCATCGAATTCGATGCCGCGCTCCGCATCCTCCCAATCGATGCTGGTCACTTCGTTGGGGATGACTTCGCCTTCCGGCACGGCCAGGTAAGAGAAATGGCCACCCGTTTCTGCGCGCTTGTAAATGTCAAGTTTCATCGTTCCATCCTTGTCGGTTTGATAAGCCGGTTTGACCGGGTAGCGGTTCTTAAGTTGCAATTCGCTTGCTTCCGCAGTGCAATGATAGTTGCCAAAGTCTACACGTTACGGCCACTTGGACTAATCATGCTTGCGCAGCCGGCAGACGCAGCGCCGGATGCCGGCCCGATCCGCGCCGCATCAGGACCGTCGATAGCGGCCAGGCGCCGTCGCAACCGGATGTTCAGCAGCTCGACTGCCAGTGAAAACGCCATCGCGCTGTAGACATACCCCTTCGGTACCGCATAACCGGCGCCTTCGGCCAGCAGCACGCCGCCCACCACCACCAGGAACGCCAGCGCCAGCATCTTGATGGTCGGATTGTTGGAGACGAACCTGCCGATGCCGCCGGCAAACGCCATCATCAACCCGACCGAGACGATCACCGCTGCGATCATCACCGGTACCTGGTCGACCATGCCGACGGCCGTGATGATCGAATCGAGCGAGAACACCAGGTCGATCACCGTGATCTGCGCGATCGCCGCGGCAAAGCCGAGTTGCGCCTTGCCAGCGCCCGGCGCATGGTCGTCGGCACCGGAAAAAAGCCCGCCGATCTCGCCGATGCTCTTCCACACCAGGAAAGCGCCGCCGCCCGCCAGGATCAGCATGCGTCCGCTGACCGGCTGTCCCATCACCGAGAATAGTGGCGCGGTCAATCCGACGATCCAGGCCAGCCCGAGCAGCAAGGCAACCCGCATGAACATGGCCAGAAACAGGCCGATCCGGCGCGCCCGCTCGCGCTGATGCGCCGGCAGCTTGTCGACCAGGATGGAAATGAAAATGATGTTGTCGATCCCCAGCACCAGTTCAAGTGCGGTCAGGGTCGCGAAAGCCAGCCACACCTGTGGCTCGAGTAGAAGTTCAATCATGGGAAACTTTCATACGGCGCCCGACAACGGCGCAGTGGATCAGCGTGTTATGGAAACGGTTCGACTGCAGGGCAAGGCAGTGCAAATCAGCTCGGAAGCAACTCGACCCAGTCTTGCGCTACAAGGCCGGCACGGCGCAGAGGCGCCGTGCCGGCCAACCAGTTACTCCTTGCTGGCGAAACCAAGCAGGTGCAACAGGCTGGTGAAGAGATTGAAGATGGAGACGAACAGGCTCAGGGTCGCCATCACGTAATTGGTCTCACCGCCGCGCACGATGTTGCTGGTTTCGAACAGGATCATGCCCGACATCAGCAGCACGACCAGGGCGGAGATCGCCAGCGACAGCGCCGGAATCTGCAGGAACAGGCCGGCCAGGCTGGCCAGGATTGCCACGATCATGCCGACCATCAGGAAGCCGCCCATGAAGCTCATGTCGCGCTTGCTGATCAATGCGTAGGCAGACAGGGCGGCGAAGGTGGCTGCCGTGCCACCGAGCGCCAGCATCACGGTCTGTGCACCGTTGGGCAGGTTCAGCGTGCTGCTGATCAGCGGGCCGACGGTGTAGCCCATGAAACCGGTCATCGCAAACAACAGCGCGACGCCAGTGCCGCTGTCGCGATTGCGGTGGATCAGGTACAGCAAGCCGTAAAATCCGACCAGCGTGATGATGATGCCGGGACCGGGCAGACCGAGGCTGACCGCACCGGCGGCCACGGCAGCGCTGAAGCCGAGGCACAGCGACAGCAGCATGTAGGTATTGCGCAGGACACGGTGGGCGGCGCCGTCGATTACGGTCGTCGCGGACTGCGCACTGGTGCGCAGCAGTTGGGTACGGTCATTCATGGTGGCTCCTGAAAAAAAACATCGATCGTCATTTGCACGGCGCAATCGCCAATGCATCGCGACAAAGTGCATGGTAGGCGTGTCAAGCTTCTTTAAATAGCGAAGATAATATGAGAGTATCTTCGTAAAATACGAAGTATTTCCTGTGTTGCGCAGCTCTTGGCTGCAGACTATTCTTTTAAGAAGGGCCGATGAAAGCCACCGGATTGAACCTGCGCCATCTGTATTACTTCTGGGTGGTCGCCAAGGAGGGCAGCGTCACGCGTGCGGCCGAGCGGCTCGACGTCGCCATCCAGACCATCAGTGCCCAGCTGGGTTTGCTCGATCAGGCGGTCGGCAGGGTACTGCTGGCGCCCCAGGGACGGCGCCTGGTGCTGACCGATGCCGGCCGCATCGCGCTAGGGTATGCCGAGCAGATCTTTGCCCTGACCGAGCAGATGCAGGATGCGCTGACGCACGCCGATACGGCGCAAGTGATGCGCCTGACGGTGGGGATCTCGGATTCGCTGCCAAAACTCATCGCCTCGCGCCTGCTGGAAGCAGCACTGCAACTGCCACAGCAGGTCAAGCTGGTGTGCTTCGAGGACCGCTTCGAGTCGCTCCTCGGGTCGCTCTCGGTGCACAAGCTCGACGTGGTGCTGACGGACCGGCCGGTGCCGCCGGGTACCAATCTGAAAGTCTTCAGCCACTTGCTGGGCGAGAGCGAAATCACGCTGTTCGGCGTGCCGGCGCTGGCGCGCAAATACCGGACGGGTTTTCCGCAAAGTCTGAGTGGTGCGCCGCTGCTGCTGCCGACCCGTAACAATGCGATGCGCGGCCGGATCGATCAATGGTTCGAAACGCAGGATGTGCGCCCGGACGTGGTCGGTGAATTCGATGACAATGCATTGCTGAACACCTTCGGCGGTAATGGCCTGGGCCTGTTCCCGGCGCCATCGATCCTGGCGGCTGCCGTCAAGGAACAGTTCGGCGCCGATCCGGTCGGCGCCATCGCCCAGGTCCGCGAACAGTTCTATGCCATCTCCAACGAGCGCAAGGTCAAGCATCCGGCCATCGATGCGATTCTCTCGGCGATCCATGGCAAGGTGTTTGCCGGTGCGAAGTAGAGGCCGGCAGGCATCCCGAGCTTCGATTCCGCATTAAAATGCGTCACGATTCCTCACCATGCCGGAGCCCGCCATGCGCACATTTCCCCTCGCCGTTTCGTTGATCGCGCTAACCCTCGGTATCCTGGCGCCGCCGCATGCCGGCGCCGAACAGATCGGCGAGGTCAGCACGGTCTTCCGCTTCCTCGGCAAGAACGATCGCATCGTGGTCGAAGGCTATGACGACCCGAAAGTCAAGGGCGTGACCTGTTATGTCTCGCGCGCCCGCACCGGCGGCATCAAGGGCACGGTCGGCATCGCCGAAGACACCAGCGATGCATCGATCGCCTGCCGCCAGGTCGGCGATACGATCCAGTTCACGGAAAAGCTACCGACCCAGGAAGACGTGTTTTCGGAGCGGCTGTCGCTGGTGTTCAAGAAACTGCACGTGGTGCGCGTGGTCGACCCGAAGCGCAATGCGCTGGTCTACATGACGTATTCGGATCGCCTGATCGAAGGCAGCCCGAAGAACAGCGTGACCGCCGTGCCGATTCCGACCAACAATCGGATTCCGATGAAATAGTCGTCGCCTAGAGCAGATTTCGAAATGGCATATCCGCGCTACGCACCGCTTCGAGCCACATTGCGGCGTTGCAGCTCGCTTG
>JAYUWF010000218.1:0-14545 GCA_043753685.1 Herminiimonas sp. | reverse complement strand
TGCTATAAGTCAATTTTGTTTCATTGGGATAATATTCAGTGACTATCAACGGAAAATGAGAAGTGAGATGGGTGATATCGAGCTGGCCTTGCAAAACGACCACAAACGCGCAGATCGCGTGATGTTGTGCATCCTCGGCATACTGTTTGTGATGAGCATGGCGCTGTCAGGTCTGCACGACACGTTGAAATGGACTTTGCTGATCGGGCTGCCTGCATTGCTAGTACCGGCAGTCATGATTTTTCAGGCTAGCGGCGCCCGTGCCACCCGGCTGGCGGTGGCCGCTTGCCTCATGGTGTTTGCAGGTCTGCATATTCATCAGGCAGCCGGAATGACGGAACTGCATTTCGGTATCTTCGTCCTGCTGGCTTTCCTGCTTTGTTACCGTGACTGGTCCGTGATCGTGATGGCTGCCGGCGTCATCGCAGTGCATCACCTGAGCTTCAATTATCTGCAGGAGCTCGGGTATGGCGTCCTGTGCCTGACCAACCCGGGTATCGGCGTGGTGCTGATCCACGCTGCCTATGTCATCGCCGAGGCTGGCGTGCTGGCCTATCTCGCCATCCTGTTGCAGACGGAGGCGCTGCAGGCAGCCGAGTTGATGGTCAATGTCGCCGCCCTGACCACCGGCGGAAACGGAACGATCGACCTGACGACCAGGCACGCCGACACGAAGAGCCCGAGCGGCATTGCGCTGCAGAGCGCGATGGGGATCATCTCTGGAGCGATGGAAGGCGTGAGCAACGGCGTCGATGCGATCGTCGCCGCTTCCGACAACATCGCCGCCGGCAATCTCGACCTGTCTTCGCGCACGGGGGAGCAGGCCGCTTCGCTGCAGCAAACCACCGCATCCATGGCGCAGTTGACGAGCACGGTCCGGCAGAATGCCGAGCATGCCCGGGAAGCGAACCAGCTGGCAGAGTCTGCAACCGGCATCGCCGTGCGTGGCGGCACGGTGGTCGCCGACGTGGTCGATACCATGGCGTCGATCAATGCCTCGGCACGCAAGATCGTCGACATCATTGGCGTCATTGACGGCATCGCTTTCCAAACCAATATCCTGGCACTTAACGCTGCCGTCGAAGCTGCGCGAGCCGGCGAGCAGGGCCGTGGTTTCGCCGTGGTGGCCTCGGAAGTGCGCAATCTGGCGCAGCGTTCGGCGGCGGCCGCGAAGGAAGTCAAGGCGCTGATCAGCGATTCGGTTGCTAAGGTCGATCTCGGCAGCAAGCTGGTCGGCGAAGCCGGCAGTACGATGAACGAAATCGTCGATAGCGTGAGCCGGGTGACGGCGATCATTGCATCGATTACGGCAGTCAGTCGCGAGCAGAGCGCCGGCATCGACGATGTCAATCACGCAATTGGACAGATGGGACAGGTCACCGAGCAGAATGCTGCCCTGGCCGTCGCAGCTTCCGATACGGCCAGTGTTTTGCAGCGGCAAGCCGACGGACTGCTGCAGGTCGTTTCGGTATTCCAGCTCGGTCCGATCCCGCGGCAGCTGGCTTGAGCAAGCGCTACGTTAGACTTCTTGCAAGCGCCAGGCATCTCCCAAGGCCCACCGTCTTGACCGCCGATACGCAAGTCAATCCATATCAGGGGGCCTCGCGCTCCTGACTAAATTTCAATTGAACAGGGCCGATAGGTTGTCGCCGGCGCTGTCGTCGACGATGCGCGTTGTGGGTGGCGTGGCGTCGAACATGAAATCGCGGTTCTCGCGGGGCTGGATCCATTCGAACAGGTGGACGATCAGGTCCATAGGCAACAGCGCCAAGCGGGCCGAGGTGACAGTCGCGCGGTCAAGCATGCGCAAGTAGCGCGGCTTGCGCACCGGCGCTGTCGTTTGCACCTCGTATTTGCGAAGCGAGCGTCTGACCAGGGTGTCCGGCAGCCTGCAATGGATCGCCAGGTTGGTACTGCGAAAACCGGCCGGTGTGATCTCGAAATCCGCCGTGGCGGCATTGACGCGGATGCGCGTGAGGCGATTGCGATGGCTCAGCTCCTTGTCGACGACGATGTCGACGACCGGATCGGGGAATGCCACCAGCGTGCTGACCATGCTGAGAATTTCGGCGCGATGCTCTTCCAGATCGGCGCCATGCTCGTTCCAGATCAGCATGTCCTCGTTCCAGCGCTTCGATTCGCGTCCGACCTCCCCGGTCAGGAATTCGACCAGCGTCTGCTTGCTGTCGACCAGATCGTCCTGAACGACATACATGCCCACCCCGCCATCGCGGTGCAGGGTGACGACGAAATCGGTGGCATCGACCACCGTGCCGGACACATTGCAGATGCCGTAGCACAAACGCACGGCCAAGGCGCCATCCGACCACGAAAGTTGCTGCACCTGCGCCAGGCGCGGGATCTTGAAATCATGATGAATAATCATGAGTGCGCACACAGCTGGCACAGCCCAGGTGCGATCAAGAGCAATGGTTTTGTCTAGGATCATGATGCCTACATGATGCCATTTAGTTGTATCGAAGCAAGACAATTACGATTAATTTCGCGCTTTGTCGTGCGTTCGCAACCGATGCTCGCGGGCAGCACAGATCGAAGTTTGTTGCCACTCAATTAGAGGGCGTTGGCGCTGTAATAATTTATGACGTCGCGATCCTTCATTAAAAAAGCCATCGACGACTTCTGAAAATTCGCCCCAAGCACCCGACCGGCGCACGCCTACGGCTTAGTGTTTTCTATCGACACCACCCAAAACACATCCATGAAAAAGATAATCAGTCTGGTCTGCATTTCCATCACCACGGCTTGCGCAACGCCTACCGTCGTGCAACCAAAACAAGCAACCGATGCTTCGTTGAGTTGCGAGCAAATCAAGAATGAAATCGCAGAAGCAGACCGCTTCGAACAAGCCGCGCGCAAGGATCGGACGGTGACTGGTACAAACGTTGCTGCAGCCATCTTCTTTTGGCCTGCACTGATCGGTACCTATTCGAACACGGAAGAAGCGATCAACGCAGCTAGGCAGCGTCGAGAAAACATGGTGGCGCTGAATGCCACGAAGCAGTGCAAAGCCTGAACGGCGTCCGGAAACGTTTTTAGAACCATTGGTCAAATCACAGCAGAAGTGGCCGTCTCTACCATTACGAAGATCAACGACGGCCAACTTTTTTAAGCGGCATCAGCGGCGTCGGCAGCAGCGCCGGGAAAACCGACATCCGGCGACTTTCCACCTATTTGTATGACGTCGACGGCCGCGCCGTTCTGAGTGTGCGCGGTGCCCCGGCCCGCCTCCAGACCGACACCCACGGCACCCCACTGCAACCAGCGCGATTGGTCGATGGCAGCGGTGTCGGACAGGTACATCTGGACTTCGGAACGCCAGGCATGACGGTGCTGACCAACAGCCTGAACCAGAAGACGTTCTACCGCCACGCGATCATCGGCGGCGAGTCCCGCTTGCTGGAAGTGCGTGGCGCCGGCTGCAACCAATGTGGCGAAGTCAATGTGCGTTACGGCTACGACAAGCTAGGGCGGATGACCGAACGCACGCGCATCGACGAAGCCGGTTCACCGATCCAGACCGTCTTGACGCAGCGCGACGCGATCGGTCGGCCGGTCACGATCAGCCGCGTTGCTTACCATGCCGGCCGCCCCGGCACGCCCCAGGTGCAGGTGCGCTATGCCTATCCTAGCGGCGGCACTGCCGACGCACCGACCCTGGTGTCACGCCCGAGCGTCGTGCCGGGCAAGCAGCATCAGATCCGCATCGAGTACAACGATCGAGCCCAGCCAGTGCGCGTCACCGAAAGCGGCTTCGCGCCGGTCGTCAGCGACGCCCAGGCCGGCGCCGAGCCCGATCCGAATCTCGCTATCGAAACTACCCGCGTCACCAGCTATCGCTACCAGGCCATCAATGGTCGTAGCGTGCTGGCAGAAATCGACGGGCCACTGAAAAACGGTCCCGCCAATAGTCCCGCCGACAGCGACGTCACCCGCATCGAATGGAGCCAGGACGGAGCAATGATCGCGACGATCGTCCAGCCTGGAAACCGCACCACCCACTTCGAATATGAAAAGGAAGGCGCCCGTCGACTGTTGAAGAACATCGGCGCGGATGGTGTCGTCACGCAGCTGCAATACGACTTCAGTGGTGCGCTGACGGAGCTGCGTCGCGGCGGCTTGATCACTCAATTCCAACATAAAGGTTCGCAACCCGCCACCGAAGTCCTGGCGGCAGATGGCCAGACCATGCGGATCGAATTCAGCGATCTGCATGACGTGACTTTGATCACCGATCGCCAGCACAACCGCATCGATCTGCAACGTGATACGGAAGGCACGCTGATGGGCGCGAGTCTGCACGAGGCGGGTGGCACGCCGGCGCAAGACCCGCTGCGCTACCGGACCCAGGCGGGCGGAACGCCACGCGACGCTGTCCTTGCCGGGATCGAACACATCATCGCTTCGACCGGAAATGCCGATGGCGCAGCTGTCGCCGGTGTCGATGCGATCGTCGCGCCGAATCGCCTCCTGCAGAATTTCATCGCTGCTGCCATGGCGGCGGTCGACGCCGAGCCGCGCCGGGCGGTCAGACAAGTCGCCGATAGAGAAGGCAGGATGACCACATATGTCACGGACGATTTCGGCAATCTGGTTGCCGTCCACAGTCCGACTACCGGCCTAACCACCTACCGCTACGATGCCGACGGCCGCATCCTGGGTCGCCGACAACAGGATGGTAGTCACGTCGATTACCAGCGCGACGTGGCCGGCCGCGTGATTGCCCTGCGCGCCACCAGCGCCGCCGACACTCTCGATGAAAACGCCAGCATCGCCTGGGGTCGTGGCGGCAAGCCGGTACGCATCTCCTATCTGGCCGGTGAGGAACGCTTCGACTACGACGACGCCAATCGCCTGATCACACACGAGCAGACGGTCGACGGCCAGCGTTACATTCTGCGGTACCGCTACGACAGCGCCGGCCGGATGTCCGGCAAGACCCTGCCGGACGGCCAAACCCTGCGCTACCGCTATCGCGACGCCTCGCATCCCCGCGCCGGCCTGCTCGAATCGGTCTGGCTGGAAAGCTTTGCCAACGACACCGCGAGCGCATTGACCAGGGGCTTGCTCGACCGCCCCATCGTCTCGGACATGAACGACGTCACGGACCGCTACGCGCGCCGCACATCGCGCTTCGGCAATGGTTTGCCCAACGCGCTGCAGCTCGACCGCCAGGGACGCGTCATCAGCGCCGGCAATGCAGAAGTCGGGCAGACGCAATTGCAGTATGCCGATACCCCGGGCGGCCTTGACCCAACCTATCCATCCAGCGTGCGCACCGTGCACGCCTTGCAGTCCGGCCAGCGCGCCATGACCTATGCCGATGCCACGATTGCACAAGCCCTGCGCAGTCGCGTCCACCGTATTTCGGCTGATTGGCGCGCCGGTGCACCCGATCCGGAATCGGCGTTGTCGACCAATGCATTCATCCAGTCTGGATCGACGGCAGCCAGCTTCGACCAGCGCGGCCGCCAGATCAGCCAGGGCGCGTCACGATTTTCGTATGACAGCCTGAACCGGCTCACCGGCATCGACCGCACGACCGACGGCAACGTGGAGCCCGTCGCGCGCTACCGCTACAACCTGTTCGGCCAGCGCATTGCAAAAACGGTGGCGCTGACCAATGGCAGCACGACCCGCACCACGCATTATTTTTATGACGGCAGCCAATTGGCATTCGAAGCCCAGGCGCCACAGCAAATCCTGGTCCCGCTGCCGGGCACAAGAAAGGTGTCCGCCGGCGACGTGCAATCGGTCACAACGAAACAGGACGTCGGACGAGAGTCGAGCCAATACATCTGGATCAACGACAAACCGGTCGGTCTGCTGCGCGGCGGCCAACTCCATGCGATCCACACTGACCACCGCAACGCGCCCCTGGCCGTCACCGACGCCACCCGACAGGTGGTCTGGCAAGCCAGCGTCGCCGACTATCTACAGGCGAGCCCGGCAAGTGGATCCAGCTTCGGCACAGTCACTTTCAATCTGCGCGGCTCGAACCAGTACTTTGACCGGGAAAGCGGTCTGCACTACAACACCGCACGGTATTACGACCCTAAATCGACACGCTATCTGACGCCCGATCCGCTGGGCCTCGCAGTCGGACCGGACCTGCATGCGTTTGCCTTGAATCGGCCGCAGACGATGGCCGACCCGCTGGGGTTAGCGCCGGTAGCGGCCACGACTGACTGGAACAAGGCAAGCTACGAAGACAAGTTTGTGGAGATCGTCAAGCGCGCGGCACCTATGGTGCCGGGTGAAACTGGAGCGGCGTTGCTGGAGATGGTGCAGCCGGGGAATCTGGCGGCGATGGGAGCTGTGTTCACTGTTTGGGCTGCGGCCCAAGGAACACCTGCCGGCTGGATAACCGACGCGCTCATTCTTGGCTTGAGCTATTTCGCGCTTGGATCAGGCGTGATCGATTTGTATCAGGGCGTGATGGCCTTGCATAACGGTGCTACGACGGCAAGGTGTGATCCCGATCTGACAGCTGCTGCGCGGATCGTGGCAAACAAGCTGGTTGCTGCGGCTAGCAATATTAGCAGTGGGGTAGCGGGGGCTGCGGCAGTCACAAAGAGCGGTGCCATCACGCGTATCGAAAATGGGCTTCGCGATATTATTAGTTATGCGATAAAGAAGCGTACTGGGACGAAGCCAACGATGCCGCGAATGTTGTAAACGCAGTTAAGTTAAATTATCAACTGACGTCTCGAACAATTGCCGACGGCCACGCTTACGGAAAACATATTAGTGAATTTTCAGACCTTGGAATTTCAACTAGAGCACAGTTTCAACAGCATGTTGAAAATGTGATGGACAATGCGACCAACACTGGACCACTGAATAACGGACGATCGTATTTTTTTGATCCAAAGTCCAACACTATCGTAATTAAAAATCCAAATTCGCCTGACGGTGGTACTGCTTTTAGGATTGACACTAAGCGTTATCCAAATCCGCTCGATTACATCAAAACATTAAAGTGAACTATGAATATTTTTGCTAGGGAATTGTCTGAGCGAGATCGGCAAACGATCGGCGAGTGTTTGTCTGCTGCAGCGCAGAAAGAGTTTTTTCCTGAATGGGAGTTCGAGACCCTATTCGGAATCTCGAGAAGACAGCTTTTCGCGGTGCGCGATAAATGGCCGAATGTCGATGCCGATGAGGAAAATGTCAGCGCGGCTGTGATTGGTGCACTGAATCACCTGTTGGGCTATCCCCATATGCAAGATGCGCGCTGGAACAAACACATTAGTGTTGGGCCCGATGCGATCCGATTAATTTTGGATAAGCTGTTGTCATTAGGATTGTGATTCGCGAATTGTCACCGCAAACATAACAGCTCATCATGACCCACACTTCCGACGAATGCCCTCAGCCATCCGCCGCCCGTCACAACAATCCCGTCACTTCACCTCAGTAACAAACTTGCTCATCGGCTTACGCACCTTCTCCAGATTCACCAGCCAATCACCCTCTTCCTGCCGATAGCCCAACGGCATGATCGCCACGCTGCGCAACCCCTTCTCGCGCAGGCTCAGGATCTTGTCGAGCGCATCCGGATCGAATCCTTCCATCGGCGTGCTGTCGACTCCCTCGAACGCCGCTGCAATCAGTGCCGCGCCCAGGCCGATATAGGCTTGACGGGCCGCATGCTGGAAGTTGACTTCGGCACCCTTCTGCGGATAGCTGCCCAACAGCATCTGGCGATATTTTTCCCATCCTTCGTTCTTGATGCCGCGCACTTCGTTGGTCAGATCGAACATCATGTTGATGCGGTCCGCCGTGTAGTCGTCCCATGCAGCAAATACGAGCAGGTGCGAGCCATCGGTCACCTGGGCCTGGTTCCAGGCGATCGGTTTGATCTGCTCACGCACCGCCATGCTGGTGACGACAAAGATCTCGAATGGCTGCAGGCCGCTCGACGTCGGCGCAAGACGGGCCGCTTCGAGGATGCGGGCGACCTTGTCTTCCGGGACTGCCTTGGCCGGGTTGAATTTTTTGGCGGCATAACGCCACTCGAGACGATCGATCAAATCCATTAAAAATTTCCTTTGATTGCTGCGTTTGGGTATGCAAGCCGTGCAGGGACGGAATGCAGGACGACGGTCATCTTTGTTGCACTGATGAAAACGTGAGCCGAACTATAAAGCAATGCAAAAATGCATGCTGGGCGTGCACTGAACCAATAATTTCAACTTGAATGGCGCCGTGGAGCCGCCCACGAGACCGATCTCGATTAAAATGTTAATTTTAGGAAACATAGCGTGACCGCCTGTCCGTTCGGGTTGCGCTACACGAGAGCATGTCAATGCCGAATCCGCCCGATCCTTCTTTCAGTTCGCTTGCCCTGAATGTCGGCAGCAAGGTGCAACTGGTGCTAGACGGCACTGGCGGCCGCAACCTGATGTCGAGCTCCCTGGTCGGCTATCTGGAAAACCAGTTCGTGCTGATCAAATTGCCGTCGACCGATGGTGGATCGCCGGTGTCATTTCTGGAAGGCGAGACGCTCTCGGTACGGATCTTCACGGGCATCGCCGTCTGCATGTTCGATGCGACCGTGCTGCGCCGCGAGCTGCATCCGTTCTTCTGCCTGCATCTGTCTTATCCGCAGGCGGTGAAGAGCGTCAAGTTGCGCAGTTCGATCCGGATCCAGACCGATCTCGCCTGCACCGTGACCGGTGAAGATCGTTCGCACGAAGCCACGATGATCAATCTGAGTACCAGTGGCGCCCTGATCCGCTCCAACAAGGGGGGCATTGCGACAGAGACCGAAGCGCCCGTGACGGTCGCCTTCACGCTCAGTTCGCAGTTCTCCCCACAGCCGATCGCATTGCAACTCAAGGCGGTGGTGCGCAGCCTGCGCAGCACCAGCGTCGATGCCGCCAGCACCGGGCTCGACGACGACGCTGCGCTTGACACCTATCACGGCGTGCAGTTCACGGATGTCGAACCCGCCGACCAACTGGCGCTGCAAAACTATGCCTACGAAGCGCTGCTGTCGGATCGGCGGCGGATTCTCTGATGTTCTTCGAGCTCTCGAAGATCCGGCTTCATCAGATTTGCGCGTGAGACTCTGGCCTTCAGGCCGAGCAGGCAGGCAGCGGACCGTGCAGAGGTTTATGTTCCGGCGACGTGCCTCTCACGTCCATTTTTACTGCGGGTGAGTATGCCGCGGGTGAGTCACCATAACCAGCTGCGCCAGCCCGCATCCGTCTGATCAATGATCTTCCGACTGTTCGACGACACAGCTCTCGTTTAGCCTGCATTCCCGTACTCAAGCTTCGGATACCAATCCGAGCCTCGCCCGGCCGGGGTCAGGTCCAGTATGTTCCACAAAGGCGTAGGATCGGGCGCGCCGCGCGGATCTTGACCAGGATCTTCGGTGCCACCCATTTCCGAGCCCCAGAAATGCTGCACGTGGCCATCGCGCTTGACCCAGACATCCAGCGCGGGCCATTCGCTGCCATCGGGTGCCAGGCCGCGGTAATCGCGCGCAAAATCGTCGCCGACCGTTTCGTAGAATGTCAAATTGCGCCAGCCGCGTGTACGCGCATAGGCCAGCTGTCGCGCCACCGGCGAGCGTCCGATCACGGCGATGGCCACGCGCTGCGCTATATCGCGAGAAGGTATGTCGATCGCGCCGAGGAATGCAGTGCACATCGGGCAAGCCTGTTCGCGTTCCGGTCCATACATCCAGAAATAGGTGACGAGCGTGTCGTGGGTGCCGAATAATTCGGCCATGCCAGTCGTCTTTCCAGCGGCATCTCGAAATTGGTAATCGCGTGCTTCACCCCCGGGCGGCAAGGCACGCCGCTGTACTGCAACACGCTCGATGTGGCGGCGCAGCTCAATTTCCTCTGCCAGCAGTGCGACCCGGGCAGCGCGGTACTCGGCACTGTCATTTGGATACGGTTTGCTTTTCGCTGCAAGCTCGGCAGCGGCTTTCAATTGCGTCATGATGGGCTCCGGTTGTAGTCGTGCAACGTATCTCCGCACGCGATCCGTTCTACGCCTATTGGGATCAGTCAACCGCGTGTTTGGTCGCTTATCCTGGGTTTAACTCGAAAAAACCGAGTCACCATCTATTGTTCAACTGCGAACGTGATCCAGATCGTTTCATCGGTGGGTCAGGAGTGTCGTAATGCATGCGGACAAGCGTAGGGCACGCCCTACGAATTCCTTGCTCCACCGCCTTGCATCGCATTCCATTAGGACCACATTTCCCAATTTATCCTGGGCGGGTACTTAAAGTCGAAATTTGGCAGAAGAACGTGTGATTTGAAATAACTCGCCGACAGAAGCCGACTTGAATTAATTGACTGAATCACCTATTCTGTTAGCGGTTAGTCACACGCCGCTGAAAGGCTTCGATGGATACGATCGTTACGCTTGTTCTGCTGTTTCTTGTCGCTCCCGCACTGTTCATCGCGGTGTACTGGCTGATGTTTAATAACGCAAACGGTGAGCGCTACCTGAAATATCGAACGCAGGGTCCGTTCGCGCCGATGCCAAAAGCGAAAGAACGTGCATCGGATGCAGCGTTAGACAAATCCAGGTCGGAATGACCTTTCAGGCTGCAGGATCTGATCGCGCATGCCGATGTTAATTTCCAAGGCTCAAACTGCCGCGGTCTTCATCAGATTCGGCATATTGCCCATTGCCCCCATCATGCTGGCCCGCAGCCTGCCAACGATCGCCTGCCGCTCCGTATCCTCCTTGTCCAGCTCGGCCACCATCTTGCTGAAAATGTCGAGCCGCGATTGCCGCATCCACTGGCGCAGCGCCTTGTCCTGCGACCAGTGAAACTGGT
This sequence comes from Herminiimonas sp., assembly GCA_043753685.1. Taxonomy (GTDB): domain Bacteria; phylum Pseudomonadota; class Gammaproteobacteria; order Burkholderiales; family Burkholderiaceae_D; genus JANXSS01. Next base: position 3,714 of record JAYUWF010000218.1, on the reverse strand, counting down.
TCATCAAGTTTGCATGGGTGGCGCGCGCAAAGCCGGCCAGATCGTTCGGGAAAGGGATCGGTGTGCACAGCAGGTTCTTGTGTGCTTCATCGCCGCCATGCACTTCGACATAGGCCGTCAGCGCCGCGCTGAGCGTGACCAGCGGCGCTCTCAACAGCTGGATCGAAATGCGGTCGCCCTGAAACACCGGCGTGGGAGCGTCATATTTGATGGCCGATGCGGTGCAGTCCACGTACAGCGTGCCGGCGTCCATCGCGACCGTGCCCTGGTCCAAAACCATGGCGTCGGATGCGATGCTCCGTACCCTGCCCTTGCGGATCACGCGGGTAATCCTGCGCAGCAGTTCCAGCTCGCCCGTCGAAAGAGTGGCGTAGTGATACATCGTCGGCGTGTGATCCGGGTCGATGCGTAGCATCTGTCCCAGCGACTCGAGTTTGAAAAACAGTTCATCGATCGTCTTCGACTCGGCGAATGCCGCCATCCTGTCGGCTTCGCCGCCGATGCTGTCGTTGAAAAAATCCAGGCCGGGCTGGGTCTGGAGACGATTCTGCAGCCACGAGTCGCGTGGCACGACCCATTGAATCGAATCGGGTAGAGCACCGTTGCGCAACAGCCAGATGACGGCGTCCATCGCAGTCTTGCCGGCGCCCAGGATGCAGAATTGCCGCGCCATCGCGTTGCCCGCATCCTGCAACCAGAGCCGGGGCAGGCCATTCGGCGCCATCACCCGCACCCCGTGCGCTGCCGCGAATTTCGGCGTGTGGGTCGACGGTACGCTGGGCGAAATCAAGGTGGCGTCGACAGTCTTCCTGCGTACCGTTAGCATTGTTTCTGCTCCCGAAAGGAGCGACACGATCCGACCTTCGCCGCGATAATCGCTCATCGGGAAATAACGCACGCGCCCGCTCGGCAAGAATTTTTGCTGCATCGCCTGGTCGAAATAGGTGGTGACTTCGGCGCCCCCGGCGAGTTCGTACATGCCGCTGTTGGGACCGCTGTCATCCTTGCGGTGGCTGCCGAGCTCGCGTGAATTTAGACCGTAGAATGCCGACGGTTGATGCAGGGTGACGAACGAGTAGGCGTCGTTCCAGTGACCACCGGGTTTGTCATGCCGATCGACGATCGTGATGTGTGCATCGCTTTCATCCAGCAGCGTGTCGGCGAAGGCCATGCCGACAGCGCCGCTGCCGATGATCAGGTAATCCGTTTGCATGACGATTTTCCTTTGCAGGCTGAAGTGCACGCCTTTTTGGTTTTATATCGGGTACTGGAAGTTGCCTGTGCATTTTGCATCAAGAGTAATATTTGTCAAACAGCCAGATTCTTGAGTAACCCGCCATGCGATTGAAGCGACCGACGTATTTCCACGCTGCTCACCCCGGTTTCGTCCGCCGGCAAAGGCACTCGCCTGGTGCCCTGCGATGATCGGAAGCTTCAAGAAAGCGCGCGGATCCGACCAGGCGATCGAGGCAGAGCCGGGCACCGACCCTGACAATCTCGTGCCAGAATTCACGCGCACGTCCGACATCAAGAAAAAATTCCCCCAAAAGAAGTCATCCCAAAGCTCGTTCGGCCGAAAAAAACCCGCCGCCGAAGAAGGGGTGATCACCCGCACCTCCGACCGGAAACCACTCTTCAAGAAAGCGCCCGACGGCCCGAAAGAAAAGCCTGCGCATTCGAGCAAATCGTATGCGGTCTGGCTGCTGTCACGACGTGACTACAGTGCCGGCATCCTGCGCAACAAGCTGGTGCTGCGCGGGTACGGCGAGGAGGAGGCCGACGAGGCGATGGCGTTCGTCATCGCCAACGGCTACCAGAATGATGAACGCTATGCGGAGAGCCTGGCGCGCAGCTTGTCTCGCCGGGCCGGTAACAGCCGGCTCCTGATGACGATGGGCCAGAAAAAAATCGATCCGGCGACATCGATCCGGCATCTCGAAACGCTGGCGCCGGAGTCCGAGCGCGTGATCGAGGTCGCGGCGAAATTCAAGAAGGACGTCGCCGCTCAGGGCATGACGCAGAAACTGCAGCAAAAGATCTACCGGTTCCTGGCCTATCGCGGGTTTTCCGGGGACTCGATCAAGGTGGCGATGAAGTCGCTGGCGGCGGGAGCGCAGGACGAGTCGATCGAAACTTTGTAGGCGTTCGGCTCTGGCCCGGAACCACGCCGAGATTATTCGCGAACACCGTGATCTAATTGCGGTGTCAGATTCCTGATCCTTCGTCATGGACGCTAGAAAATGTACGTACATCTGATTATCCCGACACCGAAAGGCGCGGGATGACAACCCTGATCTACTGGTTTCGTCAAGACCTGCGGCTTGGCGACAATGCGGCGTTTCTGGCTGCATACGGCGAGGCACGCGCGCTCCTGCCGGTGTACTGCCACGATCCGGCAGCCGATGCACCGACCGCGTGGGGTTTTGCGCGCAGGTCTGGTCACCGCTGCGCCTGGCTAGCGGCGACCCTGGCGGATCTGCGCACGCAATTGCAAGCGTGTGGCAGCGATCTGCTCGAGCTGGACGGTGCGCCGGCGACGGTGTTGCCTGCCTTGGCGCAGAGGATCGGTGCAGCCGCACTGGTGTGCGAAGACATCGCCGCGCCCGAGGAGAATGCCGATGTCGCGGCACTGATTACGGCAGGACTGAAGGTCGTGACGCGCTGGCAGTCGAGCCTGATCGATCCCGCCAAGCTGCCGTTTGCGGTCGATCGCACGCCGGATGTCTTCACCGCCTTCCGGCATGCGCTCGAAAAATCGGGTGTACTGCCGCCCGCGCCCTTGCCTTCACCGTCACAACTGCCGCCACTGCCTGAATCGGCCATGCCGTTCTCCGGACTCGCGGATTTTCATCAGGCGCGAACCGTTGGCCATCCGGTGCCTGACGAGCGCTCCTCGTTTCCCTACACGCAGGCCACGTTCGCAGGCGGTGAAACAGCTGCGCTGGCACATGTGCAAACCTATTTCGACAAGGGGCTGGCACAGACCTACAAGCTCACGCGCAATGGCCTGGCCGGTACCGATTATTCGAGCAAGTTCTCGCCGTGGCTGGCCACCGGTGCGCTGTCGCCGCGCGTGGCCTATGCGGCGCTGAAGGCTTGCGAAGAACGCCTCGGCGCCAACGACAGTACCTACTGGCTGTGGTTCGAGCTGCTGTGGCGGGAGCACTTCCGCTTGCTGCATCTGAAGTACGGCACGAAACTGTATCGAGGACGCGGCCTGCAGGACGGCTTCGCGCCGACGCACAATCCCAGGGGATTCGATCGCTGGCGCCAGGGTCGCACCGGACAGCCCTTCATCGACGCCGGCATGCGCGAACTGGCTGCCACCGGCTATCTGTCGAACCGCATGCGTCAGAATGTGGCAAGTTATCTGATCCACGATCTGGGCGGGGACTGGCGTGCCGGCGCTGCCTGGTTCGAAGCGCAACTGCTCGATTACGATGTCTACAGCAATCAGGGAAACTGGCTGTATCTCGCCGGGCGAGGAACGGACCCGCGTGGCACCCGGCGCTTCGATCCGGTCAAGCAGGCGCGGGATTATGATCCGCAGGGCCACTATCAGGCGCTATGGCGGAGCGCCTGAAATATCGGATCACCACTGTTGCCGCCGACAATGATTTTTTCGCTAAAATGACGCCGGCAAGCCGAACGGCGATGTGTCGCCCGGCGATGCAACGCAGTGATACCCCCCTCTTTCGAGGTAATCGAGCCCAC
>JAYUWF010000217.1:0-4837 GCA_043753685.1 Herminiimonas sp. | reverse complement strand
CGACCGATGCAATCTCCTTAACTTTAGGATAGGCTGTGACAGGGCAGCGCTATTGAGCTCCCGGAAATTGAAGTGAAATCAGGTAAAAGCGCCGCATCGATGCGGTCACGACTGCCATATCATCCAAGGAGAATGTTCATGTATCTGGAAAAAGCGAAATTCCGTCGATCCACGTTGCGTGCAGGTTCAGCACTGTCCGCCATGGCCATTGCCATGTTGCTGGTATCGGGCTGCAGTTCGATGGGTGGCCCGCTGGCCATGCAACCGGTTGGCAAGGTCAGCCTGGCCGGCGCCAATGAAGTCCCGCCGGCGCCAAGTACCGCCACTGGCAGCGGCACCATCACGGTTGCGGCCGACAAGAGCGTCAGCGGCAGCGTGACCACCACCGGCGTGGCCGGCACGATGGCGCATATCCATGTGGCCGCAAAGGGCGCGAATGGTCCGGTGATCATTCCGTTGACCAAGACCGCGGAGGGTGTCTGGTCGGTCCCGGCTGGCGCCAGGCTGACCGATGCGCAGTACGCCAGTTATGTCGCCGGTGACCTGTACGTCAACGTCCACAGCGCAGCCTATCCAGGCGGCGAGATCCGCAGCCAGATCAGTTCGAACTGATCGTCGTTCGTCGCTGCGTCACCCCGACGCCATCGCGCGCGCCGGGGTGAAGATGCTCCCTCACAGCCTTCTGTTGCTTCAAGTTCATCCATCACTCCCCCACACCGTTACATCTGTTTGCATAGTTTTTTGTCGATCCTGAAACTGGCCGGAGGCTGCCATGTCAGATTGACACGCACGGCAAACGATTACCCATCATTTGTCCGGTCGCAGACAACGGAGACCTCGAATGCGTCACATTGTCGCCAGTGGTTCACGCCACGAGCCGGCGGCGTCGACACCCGAAAGCGTTCCTTTAACGGCTTGTCAATGCCCTTGTAATCCGGTCGGCCTCGCTGAATTCGGGGGGTTACATCCTTGAATTGGCGGGCCTGCAATATGGCCGCACGGTCGATGGCGTTGACTCGCATGGTCAGGCATGGTCAGACATTTCAGGGCACGTTCGACTTGCGGCAGCATTGCCTGTGCTGGCAGATCCAGCAAGTCGATGTCGTTCAAATCAGTGCGATGGCGGCGTCGTCGGCGTTGCCAATCAGGTCGATCTTGCCTCTTCCGCTGCCGGCCTTCCGTAGTCCGGCGCCGGCCCTCCGCATCATCCTTTTCTATCGCTATCAGGAGCACACAATGAACAAACTTTCCACCGCCGTTTTTGCCTCGCTTTGCACGTTGTCGACTGCATCGTTTGCACAGGATGCCAGCAGCGGCATCAGGGAGAGCACCGATCCACAAAAGATCGCCGCGATCGAACAGCGTGCGCAACAGTTGGCGCAAGCGCAAACCACGACACCGTCCGACACGACGGGTGCGCCAGCGCACAGCACCAAGAAACATGCAGCGACCAAGAAAAAATCCTCCGACAAGAGCAAGTCGTCGGCTGCCTCGAGCGGCGCCTCGGGTGGTGCAGGCGCATCGGGCAGCAGCGGCAGCAGCTCGGGCAGCAGTTCGCCATCGACGTCAAGTGGCGGTTCCGGCAGCAGCAGCACCACCAGCCCAGGCAGTTCGACATCAGGCAGCGGCACCAGCCCGGGAACCACCGGTGGCAGCGGTTCACCGTCCTCCGGCAGCTCTGGCGGTAGTGGCTCGTCGCCACAGTAATCAGTTGGCGGTATTAAACCCGTCTTCCACGGCAGGTCCGGCGCCGAGGGTAATGCCGGACCGACGGGTGCACGGATTGCCGCGCACAGGCCGGAGGCCGGCCGCGTCCAGACCTGGGTGGAATGCGATCGCGCTCAGGCCTGAGCTGTGTTTGCTACACGGCCGGCGCACTTGAGATCGACACTGGCGCACATCGGTTTGTTCGTGGTTGACTGTTATGATCTGCGCTGTTTTGCAGGAGTCAACATGTTCAAGGGTTTGCGCACCACCATTTATCAAGTACCCGACATTGATGCGGGCAAGCGCTGGTATACGACTGCATTCGGCGTGCCACCGTATTTCGATCAGCCGTTTTATGTTGGTTTCAATGTCGGCGGCTACGAACTCGGTTTGCAGGCAGATGCGGCGACGACATCGGTGACGGAAAACGTGGTCGCCTACTGGGGCGTGGACGACGCCGATGTGGCACTGGCCCACCTCCTGGCACAGGGCGCCGTGGCGCATCGGGCCGTACAGGATGTCGGCGACGGGATTCGGGTGGCATCGGTACGGGATCCCTTCGGCAACGTCAGTGGCGTGATTCAGAATCCGCATTTCGGTTTGACGCCTGGCGCCGCAGCGTGAGCGGTTCTGATGTGAGTGGTTCGGACGGCTATGCTGCACGGGTCGTCGTCGTCGGTGGCGGTCCGGCCGGACTGATGGCGGCCGAGACGCTTGCGCTGCACGGTCTGCAGGTGGATCTGTATGACGCGATGCCTTCGGTCGGCCGAAAGTTTCTGCTTGCAGGAAAAGGCGGTCTGAATCTGACTCATGCCGAGCCGGCTGCGCAATTCAACGCGCGCTTCGGCACGCGTGCGCCAGTCGTCGCGCCCATGTTGGAGGCGTTCGGCGCCGATGCATTGCGCGCCTGGGCCGCCGCGCTGGGTGTCGAGACATTCATCGGCAGCACGCAGCGGGTTTTCCCGATCGGCATGAAAGCCGCGCCGCTGCTGCGCGCTTGCCTGCATCGCCTGCGCGAATCCGGCGTGCGGTTTCACATGCGGCATCGCTGGCTGGGATGGAACGGGGAAGGTCAGTTGCGCTTCGCCAGTCCCGCAGGCGAGGTCTGCGCCGGTGCCGACGCCGTGGTGCTGGCACTCGGCGGGGGCAGCTGGGCCCGGCTGGGATCGGATGGCGCCTGGGTACCGGTCCTGCGCGAGCAGGGCATCGAAGTGGCCGATCTGCAGCCAGCGAATTGCGGTTTCGACGTCCGGTGGAGCGCGCATTTCCAGCAGCGCCAGGCCGGCCAGCCATTGAAGTCGGTCACCGCCCGGTTCACCGATCGCAATGGATTGCTGCACGAGCGCAGCGGCGAACTGCTGGTCACCGCCACTGGCGTCGAAGGCAGTCTGATCTACGCCTGGTCGGCGCCGTTGCGCGAGATGATCGCCGCGACCGGCAGCGCCACGCTGCACCTGGACCTGTCGCCAGGACGCACGCTCGAGCGGATCATCGACGATGTCCGGCATCCGCGCGGCGCGCGCTCGCTGTCGAGCCACCTGCAGAGCCGGGTCGGGATTCATGGCGTCAAGGCGGCGCTGCTGCGCGAAGTGCTCGGTGCCGACGGCATGCACGATCCGGAGCGCCTGGCCGCTGCCATCAAGTCGCTGCCAGTGACGCTGACCGCCACGCGGCCGCTCGATGAAGCCATCAGCAGCGCCGGCGGCGTGCGTTTCGAGGGCCTCGACGACCGATTGATGCTGCGCGATCGGGAAGGCGTGTTCTGTGCCGGTGAAATGCTGGACTGGGAGGCGCCGACCGGCGGTTATCTGCTCACCGGCTGTTTTGCCAGTGGTCATGCAGCCGGTCACGGCGTTGCGCGCTGGCTGGCCACCCGCGGCGGCCAGGAGCCGGTCTCGCCGGATTCCACCATTTCCTGATGCTCTGATTTGATGCTCTGATCGTTGATGCGCTACTTCCCGATCGCGGCTGGTTCCAGGTCGAGATAGCGCCACGCCGTCGCCTCGACCGGATGCCGCTTGTAATTGCGTACCGACGGTTGCAGCAAGGTGGCTTCCAGCGGATGGGTGCGCACAACCCAGGGCGCGTAGCCATCGATGAGTTGCGTCATCTGCCGGTACAGCGCGGTGCGGGCCGGTGAATCCGGCAGGGTCCGGGCCTGCTCGAACAGGCGATCGTATTGCGGCAGTCGAAAGCGCGCGTAGTTGGCGCGGCCGACGTTGGCGCCATACAGAAGCTGTAGAAAATTTTCGCCGTCGGGATAATCGGCGATCCAGTTCGTCTCCAGCATTTGCACCGTTCCCAGGCGCGAGGCCTTGATCAGTTCGACGAAGCGGTCGCTCTTGAATACCACCCGAATGCCGATCGCCTCCAGGCTGCGGCGCCAGAATTCATCGCGCAGGCGTCCGGTGGTCGAAGCCAGGCTATGCATCTGCAGCGTCAATGGCCGACCGTCCGGCAGGCTGCGGTAGGCGTCCGCACCGCGCTTGCGGTAACCGAAACGATCGAGCAAGGCGCGCGCCAGGACCGGGTCGTAGCGGCGGCTGCTACGGTAGGCCGGATCGTAGCCGAGCGCATCGGGTGGCAGCGGCGATTGCGCCGGCAGCGCCATGCCGTGATCGAGTACCCGGATATCCTCGGCCTGGTCGTACGCCAGGCCGATGGCGCGCCGCAGGGCAATCTTCTCCGGTTTGTAGCCGCCCACCACCGGGTCTTCCATGTTCATCCACAGGTAGAAGGTGCGCATCGGCGCCGTGGTCGAGAGCACGATGCCGCGCGCTTGCAAAGCCGGTTTCAGTCGACCGTCGTCGAGCGCCATGTCGGCCAATGGCGCAGGCAAGGGCTCCAGCAGATCGAATTCGCCATTCAAGAAGCCGAGTACGCGCGCCTGCTGCTCTTCCATGATGCGGATGTCGATCCGTCCGACCAGCGGCAGCGGCTTGCCGCGCAGTGCTGCGGCGATCGCCGGATCGGCGCCTTTGGTTTGCAACGGCAGCATCATCGGCCGGTATTCCGGATTTGCCTCCAGCACGATGCGGTCGTTGCGCTGCCAGAGGACAAGGCGGTAGGGACCGGTGCCGACCGGGTGATTGCCGGGGTGATCGGCATGCGCCTGGATGACTTCGCGTGC
>JAYUWF010000216.1:0-14589 GCA_043753685.1 Herminiimonas sp. | reverse complement strand
CTTTCGCAAGCTGCTGGAAGAATCGAAGAATTTCGAGAGCACGCCGATCCGCACCCGCCTGACCGACGACGAAGTCGCACGCTTCACTGCGCAGCGCTACCGCTTTCCAGGCGTCGATATCCAGGCCCGCCTGTTTCGCCAGTATCCGCTCGGCCAGGTGGCCTCGCACGTGATCGGCTACATCGGCCGCATCAGCCAGAAGGATTCCGAAAAGATCGACGATAGCGACGACGCTGCCAACTACAGCGGCACCGATTACATCGGCAAGGAAGGCCTGGAAAAAAGTTACGAGAAAAAGCTGCACGGCACCACCGGCTATGAAGAAGTCGAAGTCACCGCCGGCGGCCGGGCCATCCGCACGCTTTCGCGCAGTGCCGCCACGCCCGGCAGCAATCTGATCCTGTCGATCGACATCGAACTGCAGAAGGTGGTGGAAGAAGCCTTCGGTGACCGCCGCGGTGCCCTGATCGCGATCGAACCGGAAACCGGCGACATCCTGGCGTATGTGTCGATGCCGACCTTCGATCCGAACCTGTTTGTCGAAGGCATCGATCAGCAGAGCTGGGAGGCCCTGAACACCTCGCTCGACAAGCCGCTGATCAACCGGCCGCTGTCGGGCAGCTATCCGCCGGGCTCGACCTTCAAGCCGTTCATGGCATTGGCGGCGCTCGAGCTGGGCCGGCGCACGCCAGCCTCGACCGTTTCCGACCCAGGCTATTATTATTTCGGTGGCCACAAGTTCAACGACGACAAGCCGGGTGGTCACGGTACCGTCGACATGTATCGCTCGATCGTGCAGTCGTGCGATACCTACTACTACACGCTGGCCAACGATCTGGGCGTCGATGCAATCCACGATTTCATGAAGCCGTTCGGTTTCGGCCAGTTGACCGGCATCGACCTGGAGCATGAAAAGCGCGGTCTGCTGCCGTCGACCGCCTGGAAGCGCGCTGCCTACAAGACTCCGGCAGCGCAGAAATGGTATGCCGGCGAGACGATTTCGCTCGGCATCGGCCAGGGCTACAATGCCTTCACGCCGCTGCAGATGGCGCATGCGGTGGCAAATCTTGCCAACAACGGCGTGGTAATGAAGCCGCATCTGGTCAAGATCCTGGAAAACGGCCTGACCCGCGAACGCGTGACCACGGTCGCCACGGAAAGCTACCGGATTCCGCTCAAGCAGAAAAATCTGGACGTGATCAAGGAAGCGATGGCCGGCGTCGCGCGCGAAGGCACGGCGGCACGGGTTTTCGTCGGATCGGAATATATATCGGCCGGCAAGACCGGAACCGCGCAGGTGGTCGGCATCAAGAAGGGCGACAAATATGTCGCCAGCCGCGTCGCCGAACGGTTGCGCGACAATGCTTTGTACATCGGCTTCGCGCCGGCCGACAAACCGCGCATCGCGATTGCGATCGTGGTGGAGAACGGCGGCTTCGGCGCCGAGGCGGCCGCGCCGATCGTGCGCAAGGCTTTCGATTATTATTTGCTGGGCAAGCGCCCGCTGGTCAAGAAAGACGGTGTCGCTGTACCCGCCGAATCCGACCCCGATGCGAAGTCGGCGGCAGCCCTGAAGGCGGAAGCCGAATCGGTCGGTGGACCGAAGCCGGGCGCCGAGACGCAGGGCAACCAGGAGTGACGTCGATGACCCGCCTGTCGCTGCAGTCGCCGTGCCGCCCCCATGCACGGTTCGAAGACAATGCCTGCAGAGTGAATCCGCGACCATGGAACTGACCCAACGCCGCCGGCTCTGGCCGATGATCAAGCCGCACCTCCTGGTGTTCGACGGCCCGCTGGCGCTGATCATCTTCCTGATCCTGTCGGTCGGCATCGTGACCCTGTACTCGGCCGGCATCGATTTTCCGGGCCGCGTCGAGGACCAGCTGCGCAACATCGTGGTGTCGTTCGTGGTGATGTGGATCGCCGCCAACGTCTCGCCGCAAACGCTGATGCGTTTTGCGGTGCCGATCTACACCGTCGGCATCGCCTTGCTGATCTGTGTGGCGACGTTCGGCATGGTCAAGAAGGGCGCCCGGCGCTGGGTCAACATCGGCATCGTGATCCAGCCTTCGGAAATCATGAAGATCGCCATGCCGCTGATGCTGGCCTGGTTCTTTCAAAAACGCGAAGGCAACATCGGCTGGCGTGAATTCGCAGTCGCCGCCGTGCTGCTGACGATACCGGTCGGGCTGATCGCCAAGCAGCCGGATCTGGGGACCGCGATGCTGGTGCTGGCAGCCGGTTTCTATGTCATCTTCCTGGCCGGCTTGTCCTGGAAAATACTGATCGGTCTGGCGGTGGCGGTCGGCGCCAGCCTGCCGGTGGTCTGGAGCATGATGCACGGCTATCAGCGCGAACGCGTCATGATGCTGATCGATCCGACCTCCGACCCGCTCGGCAAGGGCTTCCACATCATCCAGTCGACCATCGCGGTCGGCTCTGGCGGCATCACCGGCAAGGGCTGGTTGCAGGGCACCCAGGCGCACCTGGAGTTCATCCCCGAACGCACCACCGATTTCATCTTTGCCGTATTTTCCGAAGAATTCGGACTGATCGGCAATTCGGTGCTGCTGGTCCTTTATCTGCTGCTGATCGGCCGCGGCCTGATGATTGCTGCTGGTGCGCCGACGTTTTTCACGCGCCTGCTGGCCGGCGCGATCACGATGATTTTCTTCACTTATGCATTCGTCAACATGGGCATGGTCAGTGGTATCCTGCCGGTGGTCGGCGTACCCCTGCCGTTCCTGAGTTACGGCGGCACCGCACTGGTGACGCTGGGTCTGGGAACCGGCATCCTGATGAGCATTCAGCGGCATCGCAAGCTGGTGCAGAGTTAAGTAGCCGCCCAGAATCAATTGTGAATGTCTGCGGCCTTGATCTGCGCGATGCTGCGTTGATCTCCCCTTGCAGTTCTCGCACTGTGGAGGGTCGACCGCCACGCCGGTCTTAACACGCATATCCGGAGCAGCCCATGCAATTTCGCATCGACCCCGATGTGCTTTTTCGCCACACCTTGCGCCTTGTCATGAGCGCGACGCTGGTGCTGCCCGGATGCGGCACTCTGCGCGCGCCGCCGCTGCCTTCACCGCTGCCGGCACCGGTGGCGCCCGAGCGCCGCGGGGAGCGGCTGGCGCCGGCGCGAGAAGGCGCCAGCCCGACACTCGGGCTGCCGGCGGCCGGTTCCGGGCGCGGCGGTTATTACCTCGACGATGGTCCAGGCGAGGCGCCGCCGGCCGGATTGCAATCGATCCCCGACGCCGAGCCGAAGCTCGAACCGTATTCGACCCGTGGCAACCGACCTTACGTCGTCTTCGGCAAGACCTATACGCCGATCACCGACAACACCCCGCTCAAGCAGCGCGGCGTCGGCAGCTGGTACGGCAAGAAGTTCCATGGACAAAAGACCTCCTCGGGCGAGCTGTACGACATGTACAAGATGACGGCGGCGCATCCGACCTTGCCGATACCTTCCTACGCCCGCGTGACCAATGTGCGTACCGGGGTGCAGGTCATCGTGCGGGTCAACGACCGCGGGCCGTTTCATTCCAGCCGTATCATCGACCTGTCCTATACAGCGGCCCTCAAGCTCGGTTATCTGGCGCACGGCAGCACCGAACTCGAAGTCGAGCGCTTGCTGCCGGACGAGATCGCTCGCATGAACGGCGGCGCGCGCAAGAGCGACACATTGGCCGTCAGGCCGCCGGCGTCACTGCCGCCGGTGCTGAATCCGGTGCTGAATCCGCCGGTCGCCGGCGTGTCGATCGACGAGTTCCTGAAAGCGCAGGCCGGTGCGTCATCCATGGCCGCAACGCCGATGGCAACGATGGCGCCGAGCCTCCTCACAACGCTGCCAACCACCGGCATGGAGAGCGCTCTACCGGTCTCGATCGCTGCGCCGGCCGCGGTTGGCGAAACGCCTCCGGTTCTTGCGCCGGGCGGTTTCTATCTGCAGTTCGGCGCATTCACCCAAAGCGCGAATGCCGAAGCGGTGCGCCAGCGGCTCGCTCAACCGTGGCCGTCCGACGTGCCGGCGCTTGAAGTGCATCAGAGCGGCGCCGTCTATCGGCTCTACAGCGGACCGTTCGGCAGCCGCGCCGATGCGCTCGCCGCGGCGCGCCTGTTGCCGGAAAATTCGGCGGCAAAACCTGTAGTCGTGCAGCGCTAGCGGCGCTTTTTTCGTCGGGTCTTCGGCGGCTTCGGCGGCTTCGGCTCCAGCATGAATCGCCTGTGGATCAACTGTGGATCGACCGTTGGCTGCTGCCGCCCGCTGCGATCGCATTCATTCGCCGGCGGCTTCCTTCAATTGCAGTGCCCGCTCGTACAGCGCATTTTTCTTTTGTCCGGTGATTTGCGCGGCCATGGCGGCCGCCTGCTTCAACGGGCATTGCGCCATCAGAATCGTCAGCACCCGGTCGGCCTCGATCTTGTCGCGCTCCAGCGCCGCCGGCGCGCCGGACAAGATCAAGACGTATTCGCCTTTTTCCCGATGCCCGTCCGCCGTTACCCAGGCCAGCGCCTGCTCCAGCGAACAGCGGTGGATTTCTTCAAATAGCTTCGTGAGCTCTCGCCCAAAAACAATCTGCCGTGTAGGCTCGTAGATCGATTGCAGGGCAGTGACGGTGTCGACAATGCGATGCGGCGCTTCGTAGAACACCAGCGCCGCCGTCAGCGGCAGCAGGCTTGTGAGAACGGCGTCGCGCTGGGCCGACCTGGCGGGCAGGAAGCCGGCAAAGTGGAATTGTTCTTCCAACAAGCCGCTGGCCGACAATGCCGTGATCGCGGCCGATGCGCCGGGCAGTGGAATGACGCGCAAGCCCGCCGTGCGGATCGCATCGACGATGCGCGCGCCCGGGTCGGAGACAGCCGGTGTGCCGGCATCCGATACCAGCGCGATCCGCTGGCCGGCCTGCAGCCGCTGGATCAGTTTTTCCGCCACTTCGCGTTCGTTGTGCTGATGTGCGGCGATAAGGGGTTTGTGCAAGCCGTAGCGCGTCAGGAGATGGCCGGTATTGCGGGTGTCTTCACACGCCACCGCATCGACCAGCGACAAGATATTGAGCGCGCGCAATGTGATGTCACCTGTGTTACCGATCGGCGTGGCCACGACGTACAAGGCGCCCGCCGGACAAACCTGGCGTGACATTTCCTGCATCAGTGCGACCGTCGACAGCGTGCTTGCCGGGGCGCCGGCGACATTCGGTTCGGTCGGATCGGTCAGATCAATCATAGGGGCAGACAATGTCGATAACGGGAATCGCGAGCGTGTTTCGCACACGGTGGTGGTTGATTTGCAGCCTGAGCGCACTGTGCGGAATCGGCGGGCTGAGCGGATTGTGCACGGCAGCGCCGGCAAACACAACCGGCATCCCCGGAGCCGCCGTGTCGATGCTGCGCATGACGCAGGATCTGCGCCTGACCCCGAGCAGCCTGGCCGAACGGTTGTCTGGCGAGGCGCTGATGCCAGCGATGCCAGTGATGCCAGTCGAAAGCACCTCCACCCTGCTGGCGGTCGCGCCCTTCGTCAACATCGGCCTGATGCCGGGCAGGATCCGCGTGGCGTTGTTGCTGCCGATGCGTTCGCCGGCGTTGCGGGGCGCGGCGGAAATGGTGCGCGACGGTTTTCGCGCCGGACATCAGCGCGATGGCGCCAATGTCGACTTCAGCATCATCGAGACCGACGACGATCCGCAGAACATCGCGGCCCTCTATCGCGATGCGATCATCAAATACGACGTCCTGGTCGGGCCGCTATCGCGCAGTGGAGTGACCGCCGTGGCCACCGGCGGCAATGTCACGCGCCCGACCATCGCCCTCGGCCAGCCGGAGCCGGTCGGCGGTCTCGACCCGATCCTGCCGCCGATGATGTTGGTCATGGGACTGTCGATCGAAGAAGAAGCGCGCCAGGCCGCCGACTGGGCGGCGCGACTGCATCCGGGCGCACGCGCGCTGGTGCTCTCGACCGGTGTCGCCTGGCAGCGGCGGGCGGCGCGCGCCTTCAGCAATCATTGGAAGCGCGGCGATGCGTCGGCCGACACGCTGGAGATGACAAGCGTGCGCGGTGGCCTGGCGCCGGCCGAACTCTCGAACCTGAAGAAACGCCTGGACGCCGACGCGCCGGGCGTGATCTTCGTCGCATTGGACGCCGCCCAGACGCGCCAGTTGCGCCAGGCGATCGGCAAGCGCGGCGCCGTCTACGGTACCTCCCAGCTCAACGCATTGAACCTGGCCGAGTCGAGCGGCGCCGAACCGCAGCCCGAGCTCGACGGCGTGCGCTTGCTCGATCTGCCGTGGCAGCTGCAGGTCGATCATCCGGCAGTCATGAGCTATGCACTTGCGGCAGCGCGCGGCGCACAACGGCGCAGCCCGGACTACGAGAGGCTGTATGCGCTGGGCATCGATGCATTCAGGGTCGCCAGCGAAATCGGCGCCGGCCACCAGTCCTTCACGCTCGACGGCGTGACCGGTCAGCTGGCGGTGCAGTTCGATGGCATCCGTCCAGCGGTATTCACGCGCTCCGAGCAGCAGGCACGCTACACGGCAGGCGCCGTCGCGCCGGTCACCGATGGCCGCTGAGCGCCGCTTCGAGGCGTCCGGGGCATGACGGAGGACGAGGCCGGCAGCTTACGGCGCACGGCGCGTCAGGCAGCCGGTGCGGCCGGCGAGGCGCGGGCGCTGGTACACCTGCAGCGGCACGGTCTGGTGCTGGTAGAGCAAAATTTTTCGTGCAAGGTCGGGGAAATCGATCTCATCATGCGCGAGCGCCAGACCATCGTCTTCGTCGAGGTCCGTACCCGCGCCGACGCGCGGCACGGCAATGCCGCCGACAGCGTGACACCTGCCAAGCAGCGCCGCCTGCTGTTGACCGCGCAACGGTATCTGCAGCGCTATCGACTGCCGCCGGCCTGTCGCTTCGATGTGGTGGCGATTGATGGCGACGCGCTGACCTGGTTGAAAGATGCCATCCGGGGCTGATCGCCGCGTGAGTCGATTCGGGCGGGAATCCAGCGCTCCGCGCGAGCGATGGCCGAGGCAGTGCCGGCACGCCGATACAGGCGCAGGCCCGGATCCGCATCGGCCTCCACCATCGGCCTCGACCATCAGCCTATAATCCGACGCATTGACCGACCAATCTACCGAACACGTCACCGACCAACATCGTTGCCGGCCTGCGCGCCGGCCAACCGTCCTGCGCGCGAACAGCTGAAGAACGCTTGCACCGCGCTGCGCCTGACCCTTTATAATCCCGCTCAACATGATCAATCAACGCATCCTTGCGCACTTTCACGAGAGCGCCGAACTCAAGATCCAGGCGGCGTCGCTGCTGGCGCAACCGATCGCCCAGGCGATCGAGCTGATGTTCGTCGCCCTGTCCAATGGCAACAAGATTCTGGCGTGCGGCAACGGCGGCTCGGCCGCCGATTGCCAGCATTTTGCCGCCGAGCTGGTGGGCCGCTTCGAGCGCGAACGCCTGCCGTTGCCTGCGATGGCCCTCACCGTCGACACCTCGATCCTGACGGCGATCGGCAACGACTACAGTTATCAGGAAATCTTCAGCAAGCAGGTACAGGCATTCGGTCAATCCGGCGATATCCTGCTGGCGCTGTCGACCTCGGGCAATTCGGCCAACGTGATCGCCGCCATCGACGTGGCGCTCGAGCGCGACATGCGCATCGTGGCGCTGACGGGCAAGGGCGGCGGCGCGATCGGCAAGCGCCTGACCGACGCCGACGTGCATCTGTGCGTGCCGCACGATCGGACCGCGCGGATTCAGGAAGTTCATTTACTGGCGATACACTGCCTGTGCGACGGCATCGATGTCGCTTTATTCGGAGGTGATGCACATGATTGAGACCGGACCAGTACCAGGACCACGTCACGGTGGGAGGTTGATTTGCCGGATGTTGCTCGGCGCGGCGCTGTTGACGAGCTTGCAGGGCTGCGTGGAAATGATGGTCGGTACGGCCGTGGTCGGCACCATGGCCGCCACCGACCGACGCACGCTCGGCGCGCAGACCGAAGATACCGCCATCACGGTCAAGGCCGAAGCACGCATGCCGAGCCTGATCGGCGACAGCGGCCACGTGAACATCGCAAGCTTCAATCGCAAGGTGCTATTGACCGGCGAAGTACGCGACGACGCCACCAAGGCGACGGTCGAACGCGAAATTGCCGCCATTGCGGGCGTGCAGGGGATCGTCAACGAACTCGAGATCAGCGGCCGCTCCAACTACACATCGCGTGGCAACGATGCGCTGTTGACCGGCAAGGTGAAGGCGTCGTTCGTCGACACCAAGGACTTGTCGGCAAATTCGATCAAGGTGGTCACCGAGCGTGCGACGGTGTACCTGATGGGACGGGTTACCCAGCGCGAAGGCCAGCGCGCTGCCGAAGTCGCGCGCGGCGTCAGCGGCGTGCAGCGGGTAGTCAAGGTATTCGACTATATCGGCGAAGACGACCTCAAGCAGATCGGCAATGCAACCTGATTCGATTGGCTGTGACGTGCATTTCAATGCTGCGGTTCTGTGCCATGCCGCGGTGCTGCGTGAGGTCGAGCAGGTGGATGATGCAAGTTGATTTTGCATGGCCGGTGAAAAGCCGGCCGAAATTTTTTTCGATGCTATATTCAAGCCGCTGACCGTCAGGTACAGCGGCTTTTTTCATGACGAAAAATCAAGGAAAACAATGACTGCATTAATCATCGTGCTGGCCATCGTCCTGCTGCTGGTGTTTTGGGCGGTCGGTGCGTACAACCGTCTGGTGAGCCTGCGCAATCTGTTCAAGAATGCTTTTTCGCAGATCGACGTCCAGTTGAAGCGGCGCTACGATCTGATTCCGAATCTGGTCGAAACCGCAAAAGGCTACATGAAGCACGAGCGCGAAACGCTCGAAGCGGTGATCGCCGCGCGTAACCAGGCCGTCAGTGCGAACGCCCGCGCCGCGAGCGACCCCACCGATGCGGCAGCCATGCAGCAGATGGCTTCCAGCGAAGGCGTCCTCGCCAACTCCCTGGGCAAGATGTTCGCTTTGTCGGAAGCCTATCCGGATCTGAAGGCAAACCAGAACATGCTGGAGCTGACCGAAGAACTGACCAGTACCGAAAACCGCATCGCCTTCGCGCGCCAGGCCTACAACGACGGCGTCATGCAGTACAACACGGCACTGGAGCAGTTTCCCGGCTCGATCATCGCCGGCATGTTCTCTTTCAGGCTGGCCGAAATGCTGCAGGCGACCGAGGCTCCGGAAGAGCGGCGCCCGGTCAAGGTCGGTTTTTGAGGCGACGTTCAGCCGGCACTGAGCCGCGCGCAGTCGTGGTCACGCATGGTCGCGGTACGGTGGCTGGCAATGTGGCGGTTCAGTCGGCGCTGATGTTCGACCGCCACTGAGCCACTGAGCCCCCGTCCCACCGACCCCGAGCGCCGCGCCCCGATGGATTTCTTCGCCCAGCAAGCCCACGCCCAGCGCCAGACGCGTCTGCTGTTGATGCTGTTCATGCTGGCGCTGCTGGCCATCGTGGTGGCCGTCAATCTTGCCATGGCGTTGATCTTCATATGGACTGCCGGCGCTAGTCCGGGTTATCCGCGCGGGTTTTTTCTGACGAATACCCTGGTGACCGTGGCCCTGATCGGCGGTGGCAGTGCGATCGAAATCCTGCGCCTGCGCGAGGGTGGCGATGCGGTGGCGCGCATGGCAGGCGGCCGCCTGATCCTGTCGACGTCGCGCCAGCCGCAGGAGCGCCGCCTGCAGAACGTGGTCGAGGAAATGGCGATCGCCGCCGGCATCGCCTGCCCGCGCATCTACGTGATGGAACGGGAAAGCGCGATCAATGCATTCGCTGCCGGCTTTGATCAGAACGAAGCCGTGATCGCGGTGACCCGCGGTACACTCGAACGGTTGAATCGGGATGAATTGCAGGGCGTCGTCGCCCACGAATTCAGCCATATCCTGAATGGCGACATGCGCCTGAACATGCGCCTGATCGGCGTGCTGTACGGCATCCAGATGATCGCCGGCTTTGGCCGGCAATTGATGGATGCGGCCTGGGTCTTTCGCAGCGACAGCCGCAAGACCGATTCACGCAGCAGTATCTGGCTGGTCGGTGCGGCGCTGTATGCGGTCGGCTACATCGGCGTGTTTTTCGGCCGACTGATCAAGTCGGCAGTTTCGCGCCAGCGCGAATTTCTGGCCGATGCGAGCGCCGTCCAGTTCACCCGCGATCCGGATGGCATCGGCAATGCGCTGCGCAAGATCGGCGGGCTGTCGCGTGTCATGCCGCTGGGCTCGCGAATCGACAGTCCGCAAGCCGAGCAGCTCTCGCATTTTTTTCTGTGCGCCGCCAGGCCGGCGTTGCTGGCCGGCCTTTTCGCCACCCATCCACCGCTGGAAGAGCGCTTGCGTCGGATCTATGGCCGCAACATCGGCCTGCTCGATGCACCGGTACTCGAGGAGCCGCAGTTTTCGGTTGCCGAGGCCTTGCCTGACTTGCAGTATGACGCTGCGCCGACGGGCGGGGCTGCAGATTCACTGGCGCTGCAACATCTCGCGGCCTCGAATCCGACTACGCCGCTGCCGCCGCTGGTCCTGCGCCAGGCACCGCATGATCCTCGTGACGTTGCCGAGCGGTGACCGGGTCTCTCGACCGGGCAGACTTCGATGCCTGCCCGGTCGCCTGCTTCGACTTTAAGTTACAAACTGGATCAAGACTTCGGTTACAAAGGTGGCGTGGCATAACCAAATAACTTATCAGTCTCGGCAATATTCTCGAAAGCACCTTAAAATCCAATGGCGGTGCGCTTTGACCGCACGACATGTCACGTCAGGAGAATTTCATGAATCAGCAACGCCGCGATGCGCTGCGCATTTCCACCGTGCTCGGGCTGGCAGTTGCTGCCGGCCTGATCTCATCCGGCGAAGCCCTGGCTGCCGAGACCTGGAACAGCGCTGCATTCGACACCAAGAATCTGAACGATACCGTCAAGGCGCTTGGCGGCAGCAGTGCGGCGATCTCGAAAGACCTCGTCATCAGCGCACCCGACATCGCTGAAAACGGCGCCGTGGTGCCGGTTAGCGTCAGTACGGCTCTGCCGGGCGTGCAACAGATTGCGATCCTGGTCGAAAAAAACCCGAACGCGCTGTCGGCGAACTTCACGATACCGGCCGGCACCGAAGCGTATGTCTCGACCCGGGTCAAGATGGCGCAGACATCGAATGTCTACGCGCTGGCTAAAGTGGATGGAAAATGGCTGGTCGCCAGCAAGGAAATCAAGGTAACGCTGGGCGGTTGCGGCGGTTGATCCTTGCCTGCCCGGTACGTGGGCGCCACGGCGCGTCACGAAACAGAATCTGACTCCAATTTTTAATCAACGACCGGATTGATTCCCGGCGGATGACTCAAACAGACATGAGGTGGCAAGATGGCAGGCGATCCGATGCGGGTACGCGCGCTGGAACAAGGCGGCGTGACGGAAATCAAGGTACTGATGCGGCATGACATGGAGACCGGCTTGCGCAAGGATGCGGCTGGCAAGACCGTGCCGGCGCATTTCATCCAGCAGATCAGCGTGCGGCACAAGGATCGGGAAGTGCTGTCGGCGCAGTTCGGCGCCTCGATCGCCAAGGATCCCTTCGTCGGATTCAAGTTCAAGGGCGGCGCCAAGGGCGACAAGGTCATCGTCAGCTGGGTCGACAACCTCGGCGAAAAACGCAGCGACGAGGCGGTCATCGCCTGAGGCGGTTCCGGCGCCGCGCGGACCATCCCGTTGCGCTGTCTGGATTGTTTGTTAACCGACGATTGGAAATGACATGATGCGACGTACTTTCATCAAGATGGCAGGCGCCGGAACGCTTGCCGTGCTGGCTTCCAGCGTCGGCGGCCTGGCATTTGCTGCCAACAATGAACCGGTCAAGGTGGTCTACCACATGGTCGACGGCATCGACCAGGCGACCCGCGGCATGGGCAATATCCGCAACCACTTGCGCGAGTCACCCGACACCAGGATCGTGGTGGTGGCGCATGGCGAAGGCATCAATTTCCTCCTCGAGGGCGCGCACGACCGCAACGGCAAACCGTTCGACGCGGCCGTGGCGGCGCTCGCCTCGCAGGGCGTGGAATTCAGGGTCTGCAACAACACCCTGGTTGCGCGCGGCATACCGGCTACCAAGCTGCTGCTGGAGGCGAAGGTAGTGCCGGCCGGAGTGGTGGAAGTGGCGCGCTTGCAGGCGCGCGAAGGATACGTCTACCTGCGTCCGTGATGCCGGGAGAGCGGAGCCAAGGCCGTCGACGCCCGGCCCGCATTGTGTCCGACCTCTCACGTCCTGCCTGCCACGTCGATCCTTCCCGTCTTACATGCCGCGCCGATCTGCCACGCGCCACAGCCGGTGCTGGACTGGCCGCAATGCGCTACGCCGCTGATCTGCCTATAATGAAGCGTTGCAAATCCCGACCTGGATCTGATCATGCAAAGTAAGCCTACCGACTCGCCGTTTCAGTCCAGCACGCCCTCATCGCAAGGTGGCACGCCCGTGGCCGGGCCAGGCAAGCGTCGCCTGGCAATTCTTGCGGCCACGGTGGTGGTCCTGGCAGGGCTTGCCGTTGCCGGTTACAAGACGCTGGCGGTACCGAGCAAGGCGCCCGATGTGGTCTTTACGTCACTGGCGGGCGAACGCATTTCAATGGCCAGCCTGCGTGGCAAGGTCGTGATGGTCAATTTCTGGGCGACCAGCTGCTCCACCTGCATCAAGGAAATGCCGCAGATGGTAGAGACCTATGACCGCTTCAAGGGGCGGGGACTGGATTTCGTGGCGGTGGCCATGAGCTACGACCCGCCAAATTATGTCCTCAACTATGCACAGACGCGCAAGCTGCCGTTCACGGTTTCGTTGGACGGCAACGACGTTCTGGCAAAAGCGTTCGGCCACGTCAAACTCACGCCAACCACCTTCCTGATCGATCAAAAAGGCAACATCATCAAGCGCTATGTGGGTGAGCCGGACTTCACGGCCCTGCATCAGTTACTCGATCGCACGCTCGCGGCATCCTGAGTGTTGGTGCCGTGACGGCACCGGGAAAAAACGTGGCGCACCTGCACAGGTGCGCCACGTTTTTTTATGGTCGCCAGCGTAGAAAAGTTCTGGCTTGTGTGGTCGCCAGGGGGCCCCTGGCAAGCAATTCCCTGCCAAGATATATTGTATTTTCAAAATATGATGGATTGCCATGTAGGCCTCCGTTCGGCCATCGGTTCCTCCGCCTTTCCTACAAGCGATTAAGGAACTGTCCGATACCCTGCGTCAAGATTCTGTCTTATCTTAAGCCTAAGAAATTGGTTCGCGTCAACAGATGTGAAGACGTGCTGGACGCGAACATGAACACGGGTTCTTTTACGACGAATTGCGGTTAGTCCGGCTCGTCCGATCCACACTCACTTGAAGGAAGAAATCATGGGCAAGTATGTATTGGGCTGGATCCTTGGCGTACCTGCCATCGTGTTGGTAGTGATTTATTTTTTCATGCACTGAGCGATCATTTCGCTGCAAGCCCTTTCGATGCACCGCGCGGATTCGCGTAAAAATTACCGGAGACACCACATGAAATCGACCAAACAAATTTTTTCAGCCACATTGATCGCTGCCGCGGTATTGTCCTTGAGCGCCTGCTCGGGCATGTCGACGCGCGATAAAGACACTGCCATCGGCGCAGCCGTCGGTGGCGTGGCTGGCTCGGTCCTCACCGGCGGCAGCACAGGTGGCGCGATCGGCGGCGCGGCAGTCGGCGGCGTGATCGGCAATCAGGTCGGCAAGTAAATTGACGTAATCGAGCTTCGATAAATTATAAGTTCCACACCAAACTCAAAGGCGCTCATCATGCTCTACACAATCGCTGTCGTACTGATCATCCTGTGGCTGCTCGGCCTGGTCACATCCTATACGGTGGGTGGCTTCATCCATATCCTGCTGGTGATCGCCATCGTTATGATCCTGGTGCGCCTCATTAGCGGACGCAAGGTGTTATAACCGCTGGGCCGGCCCGAACGGACCGGATTTCCAAGTGGTCGATAGGGTACGCGAGTGCCCTGTTCGGCATTGGAGGCGCGGGTTTGCGCGACGATGTGGGGCAATCACGATTTATGAACCCGGCCTTGAGAAATTATTTTTAAGGAATCAGAAAGAAGGGCGATTACATTTTACCACTTCCCTTGAGGTTGCTGTAAAGGATGCGCAGATAATTTTTTTAGCGTTGCCTACACCTCCCGGTGAAGACGGCAGTGCAGATCTTAAATATATTTTAGGTGTGGCAGATGATCTTGGAAAAATTATCAAAGAATATAAGGTCATTATTGACAAGAGCACAGTGCCCGTTGGTACGGCGCAAAAAGTACGTGATGCAATTGCTAAAAATGCAACGGTAGATTTTGATGTGGTGAGTAATCCTGAATTTCTACGGGAAGGGGTAGCCGTAGATGATTTTATGAAACCCGACAGGGTAGTGATCGGCACCACTTCCGAAAGAGCCATAAAATTAATGAACGACCTGTATGTGCCATTCGTACGCCAGGGAAATCCCATTATTTTTATGGATGAGAATTCCGCCGAACT
>JAYUWF010000215.1:0-4847 GCA_043753685.1 Herminiimonas sp. | reverse complement strand
CATCAATTACGCCACCACGCTGTCGGGCGCACCGGCGCCGTTGTTCGATCCATTCCTGTACTCCGGCGGCCAGTGAGCCGAGGCAGCGCTGCTGAACTGAGCCGAACTGAGCCAAACTGAGCAGAACCGTACCGAGCCAGGCCGAACCGCGCCCGGCTTGGCGGTGTCGAACCGATCCGGTTCGATTCCATCCCCACCCGACCGGGCCTGACCGGGTCGATTCCCGCCAGGCCCGTGCCATTGACGACCAGCGGCATGGCGCCGCCGCAGTGCAATTCGGTGCGGCGGCTTTCGGCATGTAACGGTCCAAGTCGCCGTTTCACGTTTTCCTACACCAGCTTTGCTTTCCTTCCTATAGATCACTTGTCCGACTGATCGTATGTTTCGTTCATTCGCGCCGGATAGGAGCGGCACTGGCCAGCGCGATGCGGGCAGCCGCCGTCGCTGCCGTCGTTGCCCGATCCCTTCACTCAAACAATCGGATGACCGATGGACCCTACTCATGACAAAGCTGGTGCAGCCAGCGAGCGCCGTAACGCCATGTCGACCGGCATTGCGGGCCTGGACGACATACTGGTCGGTGGCCTGACGCCCGACCGGCTGTATCTGATCGAAGGCGAACCCGGTACCGGCAAGACCACTCTGGCGATTCAGTTTCTTCTCGAAGGCGTGCGCCTGGGCGAGACCGTGGTCTACATCACGCTGGCCGAGACCCGCACCGAACTGCAGGCAGTCGCCGTCTCGCACGGCTGGACCACCGAGGGAATGCACGTGGAGGAAATCATCCCGAGCGAAAACATCCTCGAGCCGGATCAGCAGTACACGATGTTCCACCCCTCCGAAGTCGAGATGGGCGCCACCACGCGCCAGATCCTGTCCGTGATCGAACAGTACAAACCGAGCCGCGTGGTGCTCGATTCGCTCTCCGAACTGCAACTGCTGGCGGAAAACCCCTTGCGCTACCGGCGTCACGTGCTGGCGCTCAAGCAGTATTTTTCGACCCGCTCCTGTACGGTCCTGTTGCTCGATCATGCCAGCGAGCCGAGCGGCGATCTGCAGGTGCGAAGCGTCGCGCACGGCGTGATTTCGCTGGAAGCGGCCAAGCTGTCGTATGGCGCAGAACGGCGCAAGCTGCGGGTGGTGAAATATCGCGGCGTGGGCTACCGCGGCGGCATGCATGACTACAAGATCGCTTTCGGCGGACTGCAGGTCTTTCCGCGTCTGGTGGCGTCGGATACGCGGGTCAAGGGCGAACGCAGGCAATTACCGAGCGGCTTGCCGAATCTGGACAGGCTACTGGGCGGCGGACTGGAAGAAGGCATGAGCACGCTCATCTCGGGTCCACCCGGCACCGGCAAATCGACGCTGGCGTCGCAATTCGTGCATGCGGCCACCCAGCGTGGCGAAGCGGCGGCGATGTTCCTGTTCGAGGAGGCGGCCAACAACCTGCTGAACCGTTCGGCCCACATGAATCTCGATCTGGCTGGCGCCATCGAAAGAAATCTGCTCGTGGTGCAGCAGATCGATCCCGCCGAACTATCCCCCGGCGAATTCGCCAATACCGTCTGCGCGGCGGCAATTCGCGGCGCGCGCGTCATCGTCATCGACAGCCTCAACGGTTACCTCAATTCGACGCCGGACGAGCGCTTCCTGACCACCCACCTGCACGAGCTGCTGACCTTCCTGGGTCAGATGGGCGTGGTCACGATCCTGGTCGGGGTGCAGCAGGGAATGCTGGGCCAGATGACCACCGCGGTCGATGCCAGCTACATCGCCGACAACGTGCTGATGCTGCGGTACTTCGAAATGGATGGCGAGGTCCAGGAAGCGATTTCAGTCTTCAAGAAGCGCGGCAGCCTGCACGAACGCACGATTCGTCATTTCGCCCTGAGCGCGAAAGGCATCGAGGTCGGCGAGGTACTCAAGGGTTTCCACGGCATCCTGACCGGCGTGCCGCACCTGGCGTCGTCGGTCCTGACCACCACCGTGTTGCCGACGACGCTGTAGAGGCAGGCAAAAGCCACGCAAAACGCCGACGGAACACCGGCAGAGAACATAGACAAAATCGCAGGCAAAATCGCATGCAGAATCGCTTACAGAACCGAATCCTGATCCTGGCGCCCACCGGCCGCGACGCCGTCCTGACAGCCGGCGTGATTGCCAGCGCCGGCATGGACAGCATGATCTGCACCTCGGTCGCCGAGTTGCTGGAGCAGCTGCAGCGCGGCGCCGGCGCCATCCTGACAGTGGAAGAAGCGCTTGCGGCGGTACTGCCACCGTTGTCGGTCTACGTGGCCGAACAGCCGAACTGGTCGGACATCGCGATCCTGTTGCTGACCCACCGAGGCGCCGACGCGCCGAACCTCGCGCACGCAGTCGACCTGCTCGGCAACATCACCGTGCTGGAACGGCCGGTACGCACCCTGGCCATGGTGTCGGCACTGCGTGCGGCATTGCGCGCCCGCCTGAAGCAATACCAGGTGCGCGAAGCCGGCCAGAGGAAGGATGAATTCCTGGCCAGCCTGGGGCATGAATTGCGTAATCCGCTGGCGCCGATCCGCAATTCGATGGGCATCCTCAAGCATTTGTATCCGGACGTGCCGGCAGTCGGCAAGGTACGCACCGTCATCGAGCGCCAGGTCACGCACCTGACGCGCCTGGTCGACGATCTGCTGGACGTGGCACGCATCACCAACGGCAAGATCACGTTGCAACCGGCCCCCTTCACGATGGCCGCAGCGGTGGAACACGTGCTGGAGCTGGCCAGCACGCCGCTGCAAGCCAAGATGCTGCGGCTGGAAACCACGCTGCCGCCGGTTCCCGTGCATCTGTACGGCGACTATGCGCGGGTGATACAGGTCGTCGCCAACATCCTGTTGAACGCCGTGAAATTCACGCCCGCCGACGGCACCATCTGCTTCGACAGCCGGGTCGAGGAAGGCAATGCCGTCTTTTGCATCCGCGATACCGGCATCGGCTTGTCGGAACACGCACATGAGTCGATCTTCGAGTTGTTCGCGCAAGAAAAACCGGCCAGTGGTCCGGTGACCAGCGGCCTGGGGATCGGCCTGAACCTGTCGAAGACCTTCACCGAGATGCATGGCGGCGCGATCCGGGTCCACAGCGAGGGACTGGGCCAGGGCAGCGAGTTCACGGTGACCCTGCCGATCGTGGTGGGCGATCCGGCGCCGGCGGCGCGGGACAGCGTGGCCGGTCAGCTGACATGCGCGGCAAATGCCCAGCCCTCGGTACTGGTGGTCGACGACAACCGGGATGCGGCCAACATGCTGCAGACGTTGTTCGAGCTGGAACAGTACGAGGTGGCGACCGCCTACGATGGCTTCGACGCCATCGCAGCCGTCAAGCGGGCACTACCGAACTTCATCGTCATGGACCTGGGCATGCCGGGCATCGACGGTTATGACACGGTGCGCCAGATCCGCAAGCAACCCGGCGCCGCCGACATCACGATCGTGGCGCTGACCGGCTGGGGCCAGAGCGAAGCACGCAGCAAGGCCACTGCCGCCGGCTTCGATCATCACATGGTCAAGCCGGTCGATTTCGATGCCTTGAAGACGCTGTTCCGGTCGCATTAGGCAGCATTAGGCAGCATTATGCGGCACCAGGCAGCACCGGCGCGCATCTGCGGCAAGCTTGCTCGTCTTGTGCGGAACCTCGGCGACCGTTACCCACTCTCTCCACCGTCGACCATTCACCTCGCCGGGCCGCACGCCGGCCGCCGCATCATGACGCCCGGATTCATTTTTGCCACAGGAATCGAGAACAGCAATCCGACCATCCACGGCGGCCGGCGGCGCATGGACGAACTCGAGAAATGCGGCCACTACACGCACTGGCGCACCGATTTCGACCTGGTTGAGGAAATGGGCATTTCGGTGCTGCGCTACGGGCCGCCATTGCACCGTACCTTCATCGGACCGGGCCGTTACGACTGGTCGTTCGCCGATGCCGCGTTCGCCGATCTGCACCGGCGCAACGTGGTGCCGATCGTCGACCTGTGCCATTTCGGTGTGCCGGACTGGATCGGCAACTTCCAGAATCCGGACTTCCCGGTACTGTTCGCCGACTATGCCCGCGCCTTCGCGCACCGCTATCCATGGGTGCAGCTCTACACGCCGGTCAACGAGATGTACATCTGCGCGATTTTTTCCGGTCTGTACGGCTGGTGGAACGAGCAATTGCAGACCGACCGCGGTTTCGTGACCGCCCTGAAGCACATCGTGCGCGCCAATCTGCTGGCCATGCGCGCGATCCTGGAAGTACGCAGCGACGTGCTGTTCATCCAGAGCGAGTCGTCGGAGTATTTTCATGCCGAAAATCCGAATGCGATCAAGCCCGCCGAAATCCGCAATGCGCGCCGCTTTCTGTCGCTCGACCTGAATTATGGCCGGCGCGTCGATTCCGACATGTATGAATACCTGCTCGACAACGGCATGACGCGCGAGGAGTACCGCGGCTTCCTCGGCAACAGCCTGAAGCATCACTGCATCATGGGCAACGACTATTACGCCACCAACGAGCATCGGGTCAGCGCCGACGGCACCACCTGCTCTTCCGGCGAAATCTTCGGTTATTCCGTGATCACCCATCAGTACTACGAGCGATACCGCTTGCCGGTGATGCATACCGAAACCAACTGCGTGCAGGGGCCGCACGGTGACGAAGCGGTGCAGTGGTTGCGCAAGCAATGGGCCAACGTGCTGCGGGTGCGCAACGACGGTGTGCCGATCGTCGGCTTTACCTGGTACTCGCTGATCGATCAGGTCGATTGGGATTCGGCATTGCGCCGGGATCAGGGCAATGTCAACGCACTGGGCCTGTACGAC
>JAYUWF010000214.1:0-4876 GCA_043753685.1 Herminiimonas sp. | reverse complement strand
CTGAACCCGCTGATCGAATCCATCACCGCTAAAGATGCTTCCCGCGTAAGTCATGTCCTTGTCGGTCGTTCCGATCCCGGTAATGTAGAACCGATCCTTTCCTTCAACGCCGTTGTAAGCTTCATAAAATTTGCGCACGTTCGAAATCGTGTCGGTCGAGGCGGGTATCGCTGCATTCCCCGTGCCGTCGAAGGCGAACAGGATCAATCCGCTCGGGTCGACGTACTTCAGCGGATTGTTGGCGACGTAGGCATAGCTGTTGACGCCGCCGCGCAGCCCGAGCGGATCGGGGCTCAGGTATCGGCCGATGCCTGGATCGTAGTAGCGGTGGTCGTTGTAATACAGTCCGGTCTCGGCATCTTCGTATTGCCCGGGCAAACGCAGATTCATCGCGAAGCGGGATTTGGCTGCGGCACTGCCTCGGGCTACACCGTTCACGGTCAGGAGACTGCCATAGTCGGCATAGGTTGCGCGCCAGACCGGATGGCCGCTGGCGTCGGTCACCAGTTCGGTCGCTCCAAGGTGATTGCCGTGCAGGTAGAACTGACCCTCCGGCTTACCTGTCCATCCGGTCCATATCGTTCGTAGATCGGCGCCGATGGCTTGCCAGGCATCGCGTGCGTTGTCACTTGCCGCGACGCCGGCCGGCGTGTCGATGACCGCCACCGGCAGCTCGCCGAGGTAAATGTATTGGCGCGTGATCTTCCCTTGATCGTTCAATTCCGCGATCAATCGACGGCCTTCGTACAAGTAGCATGTCGTGACGCCATCGACCGACTTCGCGATGCGCTCACCCATGTGGTTGTAGCGGTAGCTGGCAAGCAGCCGGCCATTGTCGCGGACGGCCGTCAATTTGCCGGCGGCGTTCCATTCGAAGCTGCGCTGGCCGCTCTGCCTGGGCTGGCCGCTGGCGTCGTAGGTTGCGCTGCTTGCGCCTGCGACCTCGACCCATCGATTGGTCGATGCGGCGTAGCGAATCTTGACGGTATCGGTGCTCAGGTCGGAGGCGTCGGCCATGTTTTGCTGGGCCAGGAGCCGGTTGCCTGCGCCATCATGGAAGTACCGGGAATGGCGCACGGTCGGCGTGGTCGATTTGCCAGCGCTCGAACCGGTAGCGCTGCTGGCGATCAGTCGGTCCTGTGCGTCGTACGCGTAATCGTGGTCGGCGTCCGGGTCTCGCGCATGCAGCAGATTGCCTTGTATATCCCACAGGTAGCGGTGATCGACGAGGGCGTGCGGATCGGGCGCGAACGATAACGCGCCGGGGAGGATCTCCCGCGCCGCGATCTTTTGTTGCAGGCCGGCCAGCGCCTGCCGATCGGGTTGATGGGAGGTTGCGGCGTGCGCCGTGGCAGTACCGGTCAGGACGTCGAGCAGCGTGAACTGATGCTTGCCAGTGCCACTGCGTTGCGGCTGTCGATGCACGACTCTTGCGAGCGTGCCTTCCTTGCTGCGCTGGTAGCTGGCCTCGATGCCGTTTCCATAGGTGATGTGCCGGACACCGACGATGTCGCGCTCCAGATCCGTCACGACGGATTGCGACGGCAACAGCTTGCGCAGCCAGCCCGTCGCGAGCCGGTCGCGCTCGATGGCGACGACCTGACGTTGGCCGTTGCGCCGATAAGAGAGCGTGCTGCCATCGGGCAGGGTGGTGCTCTGCAGGTCGCCGAACTGGTCGTACCGGTAATGCGTCGAGCTGGTGATGGACGCCGCGCCTGCTCGATGCAGGATCACGGTGCGTTGCGTCAGTCGGCCGTGCCGATCGTGCTCGTAGCGTTCGGATTGCTCAGGATGATTGACGGCGAGCAGGCGCTTGCCCTCGTATTGCCATTCCGTTACGACGGTCTTGCCAGCTGCTTCGATTGCCGCCGGATCGAGGACGGTCTGGCGCACGATTCGGCCACGCGCATCGTACTGATAGGTAGCGTGGTGACCGTTGGCGTCACTGCTGGCAGTCAAACGGCCGGCACTGTCATAGCTGCGTCGGACAGTGCCGCTGTCGCTGCTGACAACGGCCGTGATGCGGCCGAAATCGTCGCGTATCGTCACCGTCGAAGCCCCACTGGCAGCAGTGACCTTGACAACGCTACCGGCAGCATCGTATTGAAAGCGGGTTGCCGTATCCTGAAGGCGCGCCTGCGTAGAATTGGCGGCTTCGATCGTGCGTTCGAGGTTTCCGAGCGCGTCGTACACGTATCGACGGTCTCGACCCAGCGCATCGGTCATGCGCACCGGCCGGCCTTGTGAATCCCAGTCGATCGAGCGCGTGCCGCCTGCCGGATCGGTGCTGGCGACCGGGCGACCAAGGGCGTCGTACGAGTAGGTCCGGGTTTGCCGGAACGATCCCGATTCGCTGGAGGATTGGAGCACGTGATCTTCGTTGTCGAATTGGTGACGAGCGATGATTCCCAGGTGCGACGCAGCCCAGATCGCGCGTCCAGCCAGGTCGTAGCCGAAACGGTTCGTGGGTGTTTCGATCCTTTGTTCGCCGGAACCGATACCGACGCTCGATTCGACCGGATTGCCGCTCGCATCGTAGCGCATTGCATGGCTGATGCCATCGCTGACAAGGGCGACTAGTCTGCCTTGAAAATCGTAAGAAAAGCCCGTGCTGCCATCCATATCGTTTCCGATGGATGACATGCGCCCGGCACGATCGTATTGCATGCTGCTGACGTCACCGCCGGGTCCGACCAGCCGCTCGACATGGTTGCCGTCCTTGTCCCACGCGAGATGCAGGCTGCCCGGATCGGCATCGACCTTGCTCCGATCCGTTACCGCAGTGCCGCCGACATGGGCCAGCACGCTGCGCCCGTTGATCATCGCGTACTGGTACGAAGTGGTTCGACTGATCGCGGAGGCCGGTGCGTCCGGTGTGCTGCCAGGCGACCAGCCTTGTTCGGTCACACTCAGCATCTGGCCGCGATCGTTATAGGTCATGCTGGTTTGCACTTCGCGGCCGGTGACGACGCTCGGTCGCCAGATCCGCGCGGGAAAGCTGCGGTCCGGCAGGTAGGCATACCGCGCGCGCCATTGCAGCGCTTGCGGTTTGCCCATCACGTAGCGCACGGTGCCGACCATTACGGGTCGGCCGGCCGGATCCAGCGTGATGCGGGTGGCCGTCATCGGCTCTCCCTTGGTGTCGAGCCTGATGGTTTCCACCAGCCGTCCCAGTTTGTCGTATCCGTAGCGCACATCCATTTCGCCGCACTGGGAACAACCTGCACCGCGCACCTCCAGCAGGCGGAATTCGCCGCCGACGATGGCATGCTTGTACACCGTGATTTGTCCGAGGCTGTTGGTCAGCAGTGTCTGACCAGGCGTAGCGAAATTCAACACGACCTGACCGATGCCGGTGCCCTCGACCAGGCGTGCCGGACTGAGCGGTTTGCCATCCGCGCCAGGCTGTAATCGCGCCGGCCTGCCGCGAACCGTCAACACGGCGCGGCCATCGATGTCGTACATGTACGTGGCGATGCGCCGTGGCGCCGCCGATGTCGTCGCCGGCGTGCCGGTCTGCGTCGACTTTTCGAGCAGGCTGATGCCGGTCAAGAAGGTCGGACGCATGGCATCTTCGTGGTGGTACAACCGCCCGCTGCGATCCGGGTAAGTCACTCCGACCAGATTGGCCACGATGCTCGAAGCCGGCGCCGTCGAACCCTGCGGCATGACACCGCCGTAGCGGTATTCGAAGGTGCCTACAGGGCTGACGATCGCAGCCACGCCGCCGAAGCGATTTCCAGGGCCGGTCGCGCGTTCCGGATACTGCAACCGCAACTGCCGTCCCTGCGGATCGGTCACCTGCACCAGCAGTCCCTTCGGGTCGCGCTGCAGGCTGACGAATTCGCCCGTGGGCGCGACGATCTGAACCAGCTTGCCGTCGCCGTTGAAGTTCAGGATCCGGCCATCGGTCCAGGTCCAGGTGTACGCTTCGCCGCGCATCGACCTGACGATCGCCAGTCGGCCATTTGCCGGATCGGCGCTCGAGCAAAGGCTGCGGTTGGCCGCATCGCGATTGAAAATGATGCGGGTGCCGTCGGCCTGCATGATTTGCAGCGTATCGCCGATCACATACAGATCGGTTTCGTACGACAGTTTCCAGCCGCGGCCGAGGATGCCCGTGGCAGTGCCGGCGGTGCTGTAGGCGCTGTTGTAGTGACGCACGATCTCCAGACCCAGCACGCCCGGCAGCGCCGGCAAATCATCCTCGCGCTGGTACTTGTTGCCGGAAATTACGTTGATCGGGTTGCCGGCGCCGACATTCACGCCACCCTGGTTGCCCAGGCTGGCCACGGCCGGCGCACTGCACGTTCCGCCGCCGGCGGCCGGCCCGCAGGGGCTGGGGCCGGCTGTGGGAATTGGGGTGCCAGATGTGCCTTGACAACTCATGGTCACGCCGCAGCCGCTCGGCGGCACGGTCGTGTCGAATGGCAGGGCGGCGGCGGCCGGCGCGGACCGCAACAGCATGATCAACAACAGACCAATGACATAGATGAGGAAGCACACTCGCAGCGGTGTGAGGCGGGCGCGGATCGTACGGCGTGGAGAAGGAACAGGCATGGGCGCAAGCAGTTGGGTGACGGCGCGGCCCTGCGAGGCAACCAGTGGCAAAACCATGGCTACGAAAGAAAGCCGACCAAACATGACAAAATGTCAACACGAATGGTCTGCAAAGCCGCCGTTTGCGGCGACGTTAATTTGAATAATTAGAAGGCAGGCAATAGACGTCGAAGCTGACGGCACTGCGCTTGAAACCAGGCGCGAGTCTGAGTCGGATGCCTAGAGCAGATTTCGTAATGGTATATCCGCGCTACGCACCACTTCGAGCCACATTGCGGCGTTGCAGCTCGCTAGTGTGGCCCGCCACACGGCGCTC
>JAYUWF010000213.1:0-14713 GCA_043753685.1 Herminiimonas sp. | reverse complement strand
AAGCCGCGCATCGCATCCATGCCCTGCTTGCCGCGGCCGGCTTGTTCCAGGGTCAGGACGCTATCGATCTGGGCCTTGCCGGCGACCACGTTGCGGCGCGCGGCGATGACCGGCTCGATGCCGGTTGCAATCCAGGCCTGTTCGGCTGCCTCGAGCTTGTTCAGGCGCTCCTGCTGCGCCGGATTGTCGCTGGTGAGCGCCTTGGCTTTGTCGAGATGCTGCTTGAATGCCACCACCCCGTTTTTCATGGGCTCCAGCGAGCCGTCGTTGCCGGTCAGCGCAAAGCCGCGTTGTCCGGTTTCGATGTTGATCAGGCTCTCCAGAATCCCACCGACTTCGAGCATGACTTCATACGTGTGCTGGTTGCGGTCGTTTGCCTGGTGCGTCCTGCCGGTGTTGAAATAAGCCAGCATCAGAACGGCGCTGAAGATGGTGACGACGAGGAAGAAGGCGCCCTGCAGGCGCTTGCCAATGCTGAAATTCGAAAGGTTCATGGATGTCCCGGTGCCGGCGCCGGTGCCGGCAAAGAATGTTTTTTGGAAACATTACTTTAGGTGAAATAGACCGCGTGCAGGGACGTTCGCCAGCCGATCCGTGGCGTCGAAATTTCAATTTTTTTAAACTCACACTTCCAGCGGCCGCGGCTCGCCTAGCCAGAACCCCTGGGCGAAATCGACGCCGATTTCTTTCAGCTGATGCAGGATCGCGGCGTCGCTGACGTATTCGGCGATCGTCTGCCGGTTCATCAGGTGGCTGATCTCGTTGGTAAAGCGGACCATCTCGAAGTCGACCCGGCTGTTGGTCATCCTCTGGATGAAGGAGCCGTCGATCTTGACGAAATCGACCGGAATCTGCTTCAGGTAGGCAAACGACGCCATGCCGGTGCCGAAGTCGTCGAGCGCGAAGCTGCAACCCAGCGCGGTCATCCGCTCGATGAAGGAAAGCGTGTTGTGGAGGTTGGCCGTGGCGCCGGTTTCGGTGATTTCGAAACAGAGTTTGTTGGCCGGTACCGGGCTGGCGACCAGGAGGTCACTGGCGAATTGCTGGAAGGTGTCGTCGGCCAGGGTGCGGCGCGACAGGTTGATGGTGCAGAGTTTTAATTGCGCCACGTGCTCGGGATGCGCTTCCAGCCAGGCCAGGCTGCGGCGCAGTACCCAGCGGTCGACTTCGGGCATGACGTCGTAGCGTTCGGCCGCCGGCAGGAAATGATGCGGCACGATCGGCTCGTGGCCTTCGTTTTTCATGCGCAACAGGATTTCATAATGCAGGCCGGGTTCTGCCTTGCCCCCTCCTTTGCCCTCGCTGTTGTGCAGCGGAAGGATCGGCTGGTAATACAGCTGCAGGTTGTCGGTGCGAAAGGCATCGCCCAGGCGCGCCACCCACTGCATGTCGCTGCGCCGCATGCTCATGTCGTTGTCGCCCTGCTGCTGTACGAACACCCGATTGCGTCCCGCTTCCTTGGCGATGTAGCAGGCGTGGTCCGCCAGGCGCAGCGCTTCTTCCACGTTGTCGGCCATGGCGTCGATCGGAATCAGGCCGATCGACACGCCGATCTGGAACGAGCGGTTCTTGCACGCATAACGGAAATTGCGGGTGGTCTCCAGCACCTTGTGCGCCACCGTCAGCGCTTCGTCGACCGTGCAATGCTCGACGATCAGGGCGAATTCGTCGCCGCCGATGCGCGCCAGGGTATCGCGCTCGCGGAGCAGGCCGCGGTAGGCCACGGCCAGCTGGTGCAGCAGATCGTCGCCGGCTTCATGGCCGCAGGTGTCGTTGATGATCTTGAACTGGTCCAGGTCCAGGTACAGCAGCGCCGCATTCTTCAATGGCGCATGTTTGCCGCGGTTGAGCGTGCGCTGCAGCCGCACCGCGAATTCGCGCCGGTTCAGCAATCCGGTCAGGGCATCGTGGCTGGCCTGGTAGCTCAGGTCGTACAGCAGGCCGCGCGACTCCGTGACATCGTGCAGCACCAGCACCGCGCCGTCAAGGCGGTTGCCGGCGAGGTGAATCGGCGCGACCGCATACTCGATCGAAAAGCGCTGACCGGCGCGTCCGATCAGCACCGCGTGCGCCGCCGATTCCTGCACCTGGTCTTCCTGCAGGCAGCGCGAGACCGGATTGGCGATCGGCGCTTCGGTGATTTCCTCGACGATGCGAAACAGGTCCGTGATCGGCCGGCCCTGGAGCTCGGCCTGGTTCCACCCGGTCAGGCGTTCGGCGGCCGGATTGATGCGGTCGGCGCGGCCATCCAGATCGGTCGTGATGACGCCGTCGGTCAGTGCCGCCAGGGTGACCTGGGCACGTTCCTTTTCCAGTTCCAGCGACTTTTGCATCTGCTTCAGGCCGTTGATGTCGTGCAGTACGGCCACGGCCACCCGGATCTGGCCATCGTCGTCGCGGATCGGCGCGGCCGTCACCGAAAAATAGGTCCGGCTGCCATCGCCGCGCACGTAGCAGACTTCCTGCGCGTGCGTGGTGGCGCCCAGGAGCACAGCCCGCGCCAGCGGAAATTCTTCACGCTTCATGGTGCGGTTCTGCATGTCGCGCAGTGCAACGTGGTGCGCGTACTCATGATAGGTGGCGATGTTGACCAGGTCGGCGCCCAGCATGCGGGTGCCCATCTGGTTCTGGTAGATCAGCTTGCCGCTGGGCGCCTCCGCGAAGAAGACGCCCGAGGGCATCTGTTCCAGGATCGCCGACGAGCGGATCCGTTCCGCCTGCAACTGCCGAAACAGCCGCTCGCGCTCGTCGGCCAGCATCTTGATGGAGTGGATGTCCACACTCACGCCGAGCAGTTCGGCCGGGTTGCCAGCGGCCTGTCGGTGCCAGTCGGCGCGCGTGTAGAACCAGCGGAAGGCGCCATCCTTGCCGCGCATGCGCATTTCCATCACCAGGGGCAGCGCCGGACGCCGCTCCATGACTTTCTGGAACCGCTTCTCGACTTCGGCGATTTCGTCCGGATGCAGCAGGGTCAGCCAATCGTTGAGCGTGTCGCCGATGTCACCGTCGGCATATCCGAGAATTTCATTCAGGTGGGGCGACACTTGCAGGGCGCCGGTAACGGTATCGAGCTTCCAGGTGCCGGCGTTGGCGGCTTCCAGGATGCGGCGTGTTTCTTCTTTCTCGTTCAGGCACTGCTCGAGTTTCTTGTGCCCCGTCAGGTCCAGGGTGATCTTGGAAAAACCGAGCAGCCGGTCGTTTTCGTCGCGCAGCGCGGTCAGCGCGATGTGCGCCCAGAACACGGTGTCGTCCTTGCGCTTGCGCCAGGACTCTTCGCGGAAGAAACCATGCTGGATGGCTTCGCCGATGTTGTGGGCCGGCCAGCCCCGGGCCTGCTGCTCGTAGGTGTAGAGCATGCCGAAATGCCGCCCGATCGCTTCTTCCGGCCGGTAGCCCTTCATGACCTCCGCGGCCTTGTTCCAGACCGTGATCACGCCATCGGTATCCATCAGGAAGATGGCGGTTTCTTCGATTTCCTCCGCCATCAGGCGGAAGAATTCGGCGGCTTCGTGGGGCAAGGGGGTGATGTCGGCGGAACGGTTTGGCATGGATCGACTCGCTGAAGGGCGGATTTCCGAACCACCGCCGAAAATGCTGAAACCTTGGCCGGCGGATCAAGTGGCGTCGGACGGATGCCGACACGCCGCCGTGCCAATGACCGCTGGCGACATGCGGGATAGATGACGGCTGGTGGCCGGAGTTCCGCCACGGGAAAGCCCATCGGCTCTTAACTGCCATG
Organism: Herminiimonas sp.; assembly: GCA_043753685.1. GTDB lineage: Bacteria > Pseudomonadota > Gammaproteobacteria > Burkholderiales > Burkholderiaceae_D > JANXSS01. The sequence goes on along the minus strand of JAYUWF010000213.1, from coordinate 10,974 downwards.
CTAGCGAGCTTATTGAGCGAACTTTCAACTTGAAACACATGTGTATGCGTGAGACGGCACCTTCACTTCCTCGCATAACTCTCTAATTTCTTTGAGATTTATGTAATTGTTGAGCCTCAAAGGTATGCGCTAAGTCATTGACTTCATTGGAAAAACACTCTTTTTGACAACGGAATATTACTTGACCGCAAATAGAGCATCCTCTAAAGTGGGCAGCAGTGTGAAATTGTGTGGTTTTGTGGGTTAAATTACTGCAACGCAAGCCGACAAAGAGCACGCCGCGACCCCGAACGGGCCGGCCAGAACAGTAACGATCAAGGGTGGGGGTTCACGGTGTTCCAGGGCGCGTCAGCATTAAATCTCGATGCAAAGGGCCGGATGTCGATTCCGGCAAAGCATCGTGACGCGCTCGCCGTGCAGTGCGAAGGCAGGGTCACCCTGACCAAGCATCCGCACGGCTGCCTGCTGTTTTTCCCGCGCCCGGTGTGGGAAAGCCACCGCGAGCAGATCGCCGCCTGGCCGATGTCGGCGCGCGCCTGGCAGCGTATTTTCCTGGGCAATGCGTCGGATGTCGAAATGGATGGCGCCGGCCGGATCCTGATCGCGCCGGAACTGCGGGCCGCGGTCGGCCTGTCGCGCGACGTCATGCTGCTCGGCATGGGTAGCCACTTCGAGATATGGGATGCGGCAAAATTGGCCGAAAGCGAGTCCGAGGCCGTCGCGTCGGGCATGCCCGACGTATTGAGCAATTTTTCATTCTGACGCGCCGTGACGAATCTTCAAGCGGCGCCTGAATTCCCGCACCGCACGGTATTGCTGCAAGAAGCCATCGACGCCCTCGATTGCAGCGATGCCCGCGCCGACGGTATCTATGTCGACGGCACCTTCGGCCGTGGCGGCCACAGCCGGCTGCTGCTGCAGCGCCTGGGCAGCCGGGCCCGCCTGATCGCCTTCGACAAGGACCCGCAGGCGATCGCCGACGCCGGCGCGATCGCCGACCCCCGCTTCGACATCGTGCACGACAGTTTTGCCACGGCCGACACCGCGCTGGCCAAGCGCGGCATCGCGCAGGTCGACGGCGTGCTGCTGGACCTGGGCATTTCGTCGCCCCAGGTCGATGACGCGGCGCGCGGGTTTTCGTTTCGCCTGGATGGACCGCTCGACATGCGCATGGACACCAGCCGGGGCCAGTCGGCCGCCGAGTGGCTGGCAATCGAAACCGAAGAGAACATCGAGAAAGTGATCAGGAATTATGGGGAAGAACGGTTTGCTTTTCAGATTGCAAAGGCGATTGCTGCTCGCCGGGCAATCGAACCAATTTCAACCACACGACAGCTTGCCGACATCGTGGCACGCACCGTTAAAACCCGCGAGAAAGGCAAAGACCCGGCCACTCGTACCTTTCAGGCTATCCGGATTTTCATCAATCAGGAGCTTGAAGAACTCGAAGTAGGGCTGCAGGCGTTGTACCGCCGGCTGGCCCCCGACGCGCGCCTGGTGGTGATCAGTTTCCATTCGCTGGAAGACCGCATCGTCAAACAATTCATGGCGTCCAAGGCGAGTCTGCCGCAACCGGACCGGCGCCTGCCGATTCGCGCCGTCGACCTGCCGCAACCGGAATTGAAGCTGATCGCACGCGTCAAGCCGAGTGCCGAGGAAGTCGCCGCCAATCCGCGCGCGCGTTCCGCGGTCATGCGGGTGGCGCAGCGCCTGGCCAGCCCGGTGCGGCCGGCGGATGCGCCGCCGCTCTGGACGGCGCACGCATGAACGGCCGCCTGAACCTGGTGGTGACGGCGCTTCTTGTGCTGTGTGGCCTCTCGCTGGTCAACGCCCAGTACCATGCGCGCAGCCTGTTCATCGAGCTCGAGCGGGCCCAGGCGGCGGCGCGTCAGCTCGACATCGAATGGGCGCAGCTGCAGCTGGACCAATCGACGCTGGGCAAGCATGCCCGCATCGAAGCGACCGCCCGGCGCGAATTGAACATGATGCCGGTCACGCCGGCGCGGACCCAGTACCTGATGGCAGCCCCTGCCGCGATCGCCGGCCCGGCGCCTGCCACGAGCAATTCCACGGGAGCGGCCAGGTGAGCCGCCACGCACAGAACGGCCGCGCCAGCGGCAGTGGCCGCAGCGGCCGCACCGCTGCCGGCAAGGGCACGCCGTTTTCCGCCAGCCCGATGCTGGCGGTGAAGCTGCCGGTGTGGCGCAGCCGGCTGGTGCTGTTCGCGCTGTTCCTGGCATTTGCGGCGCTGGCCGGACGCGCCATCTGGCTGCAGCGGGTTTCCACCGGCTTCCTGCAGAAGCAGGGCGAATCGCGCTACGCCCGCACGCTCGAGCTGCCGGCCACGCGCGGCAAGATCACCGACCGCAACGGCGAAGTGCTGGCCTCGTCGGTACCGGTCAAGGCGATCTGGGCGATCCCCGACGACGTCCTGGCCGCGCCCGCCGACAAGCTGCGCCAGCTGGCGAAACTGCTGGAGATGCCCGAGCGCGACCTGCGCAAGAAGCTCGATTCGGACCGCAACTTCGTCTACCTGAAGCGCCAGGTCGAGCAACCGGCCGCCGACCAGATCGTCGCCCTCGGCATCGCCGGCATCGAGACGCGCAAGGAATACAAGCGCTTCTATCCCGAATCCGAAGCCATGGCGCATGTGGTCGGTTTCACCAATGTCGAGGATGCCGGCCAGGACGGCATGGAACTGTCATCGCAAAAGCAACTGGCAGGCGTGACCGGCAGCCGGCGCGTGATCAAGGACCGACTCGGACGCATCGTCGAAGACATCGGTGCGGTGCGCGAGCCGCACGACGGCGCCGACCTGACGCTGTCGATCGACAGCAAGATCCAGTACATCGCGTTTTCTCAATTGAAGGCGGCGGTCGATGCGTCCAAGGCCAAGGCCGGCGGCATCGTGGTGCTCGACGTGAAGACCGGCGAAGTGCTGGCGCTGGCCAACCTGCCGACCTATAACCCGAACAACCGGCAGATCCTGACCGGCGCCCAGTTGCGCAACCGGGTCATGACCGATACCTTCGAGCCTGGTTCGACCCTGAAGCCTTTTACCATCGCACTCGGCCTCGACACCAAGCGCATCACGCCGACCAGCACCTTCCAGACGTCGCCGGGCAAGATGACGATCGGCACCGCGACCATCGGCGACTCGCATGCGCACGGCTTGTTGACTGTTTCGCAAATCATCCAGAAGTCCTCCAACATCGGCACCGCCAAGATCGCGCTGCAGATGCAGCCCCAGGAAATGTGGGAAATGTTTACCACGCTCGGTTTCGGCCAGCAGCCGAAGGTCGGTTTTCCCGGCGCCGTGGCCGGCCGCGTGCGCCCGTTCAAATCCTGGCGGCCGATCGAGCAGGCGACCATGAGCTATGGCCACGGCATTTCGGTCTCGCTGATCCAGCTGGCGCGCTCGTACACGATCTTCGCCCGTGACGGCGACCTGATTCCGCTGTCCTTCGTGAAGGTCACCGAGCCGCCCAAGGGCCAGCATGTCATCAGCGCCCGCACCGCGGCGGACGTGCGCGCGATGCTGGAGACCGTGGTCAGCCCGGAAGGCACCGCACCGAAGGCGCAGGTACCGGGTTACCGGGTCGGGGGCAAGACCGGTACCGCCTACAAGGTGGTGGGCGGCAAATACGTCAACAAGTACGTCGCCTCCTTCGTCGGTTTCGCGCCGGCGTCGAATCCGCGCATCATCGTTGCGGTGATGCTCGATGAGCCGACCGCCGGCGGCCATTTCGGCGGCGACGTCGCCGGCCCGGTGTTTTCCGCCGTCACGGCCAATGCGCTGCGTTCGATGAACGTGGCACCGGATTCCAGCGTGACCAACATCATCATCCCGGCCAACCCCGAGCAGGAGTCGATGTGAGCGGCGCCGCCGTGACTGAGGCCGTATCGTGGCTCGCGGCCACCGCACCGCGGGCGCCGCTGGCGGCCGACTCGCGCCGAATCCTGCCGGGCGACGTCTTCATGGCGTACGCCGCCGCGCCAGCGCAAGGCATCGTCGTCGATGGCCGCAACTTCATCGCCGACGCTATCGAGCGCGGTGCGGCCGCGGTGCTGTTCGATGCGGCCGGTTTCGACTGGAATCCGGCCTGGAGCGTGCCGCATCATGGCGTGCCGAATCTGCAAGCCATTGCCGGCAGCATCGCGGCGGCGCATTACGGGCAGCCGGATGCGGCCATGCTGAGCATTGCGGTCACCGGCACCAACGGCAAGACCAGCTGTACCCAGTGGCTCGGCGATGCGTTCTCGCGCAGCGGCACGCCAACCGCCGTCATCGGCACCTTCGGCGTGAGCCTGTTCGAAAACGGCAAGAGCGGCGCGGTCGAGGTCACCGGGTACACCACGCCCGACGCGGTGCAACTTCAGCGCGCGCTGGCCGACCTGCGCACGCGCGGCGCCCGTGCGGTGGCGATCGAGGCATCCTCGATCGGCCTGCAGCAGCAGCGCATGCTGGGCATGCATGTCGATGTGGCATTGCTGACCAACCTGACGCGCGACCATCTTGATTATCACGGTGACATGGCAACCTACGAAGCTGCCAAAACCCGCCTGTTCGACTGGCCCGGCCTGCGCCACGCCGTGCTCAACCTCGACGATCCGATGGGTCTGCGGCTGTTGTCGCATCTGCGCGCGACCGCGCCGGCGGTGCGCCTGATCGGATACACACGGCTGGCCGATCAGACATCACAAATCCGCGTCAGCGAGCTGGGCCCGGACGGCCTGCTGCTGATGGCGGCGGAAATCCGCGGCAGCCATGCCGGCACACAGTTCCAGTTGAGCGTCGTCTCTGCTAACTCTTCGGCTAACTCTTCGGCTAACTCTTCGGCCAATTCGTCGGCCATGCCGGACACAGTCGTCACGAAGAGTGCCGTCAAGACGCAACTCGTGGGCGACTTCAATGTCAGTAACGTGCTGGGTGTACTGGGCGTGCTGCTGTCCCTGGGCGTACCGGTCAATGCCGCAGTGACGGGCGTCGAAGCGCTGCGTCCCGTTGCGGGCCGCATGCAGCAGATCGGCGGACCGGATCAACCGGTGGTAGTGATCGATTATGCACATACCCCGGACGCGCTGGAGCAAACACTGGCCTCGCTGCGCGGCCTGGCAACGGAGCGCCAGGGCGCGCTGTGGTGTGTCTTCGGTTGTGGCGGCGACCGCGATCCCGGCAAGCGTCCGCAGATGGGTGCCATCGCGCAGGCAGCCGACCACGTCATCGTTACCAGCGACAACCCGCGCGGCGAACTGCCGGCGGCGATCATCGCCGACATCGTCGCCGGTATTGCAACCGAGCGCGCACCGCAGGTGATCGAAGACCGCGCAACCGCGATTCTGTGGGCGCTCAAACATGCAGGAAAACACGACGTGATTCTATTAGCTGGCAAAGGCCACGAAAATTATCAGGAAATCAAGGGCCGGAAATTCCAGTTTCTCGATGCCGACCATGCGGCACTGGCGCTGGCCGCACGTGCGACCATGAGTGCCACCGTGAAGGGAACCCACTGATGCGCTCTTCACTGGCGGCGTGCTGCGCCTGGGTGCCGGACAGCCGCCTGACGGTCGATGCGGCCTTCGACGGCATCTCCACCGACAGCCGGCATGCGGCGGCCGGCAGTCTGTTCGTCGCCCTGCGCGGCGAGCACTTCGACGCGCATGACTTCCTGGCCGACGTGGTCAGCCGCGGCGTGGCTGCCATCATGGTCGAGCGTGATACCGCGCCCGCCAAACTGGCTGGCCTGTCGGTGCCGATGCTGCTGGTGCCCGATACGCGCCGCGCGCTGGGCCAGATCGGACACGGCTGGCGCAGCCGTTTCAGCGTGCCGATCATCGGCGTCACGGGCAGCAATGGCAAGACCACGGTCAAGGAAATGATCGCCGCGATCCTGGTGGCCGGCGTCGGTCCGGCCCACAGCATGGCAACCCGTGGCAATTTCAATAACGAGATCGGCGTGCCGCTGACGCTGATCCGGCTCGACGCCGATGTGCGTGCCGCCGTGATCGAATTGGGCATGAATCATCCGGGCGAGATCGCGCTGCTGTCGGCAATGGTGCAACCGTCGGTTGGTCTCGTCAACAATGCCCAGCGCGAGCACCAGGAATTCATGGTCAGCGTCGAAGCCGTCGCCCGCGAAAACGGCGCCGTCCTCGGCAGCCTGCCCGACGACGGCGTCGCGGTCTTTCCGGCCGCCGACCCGTACACGGAACTGTGGCGCGAACTGGCCGCAGCGCGCGGCCAGCGCCGCGTCATGACCTTTGGCCTGAGTGACGACGCCGACGTGCGCTGCACCTATGTGGCAAATGTCTTCGGCAGCGACCTGGCGGTGCAGGCTGCCGCCGCCGGACAAGAACATGCCTTCAACGTCAGGCTGGCCGCCGCCGGCGAGCACAACGTGAAGAATGCGCTGGCGGCGATCGCCTGCACCCTGGCCATCGGCATGCCGGTCGACGCCATCGTGCGCGGCCTTGAAAAATTCGCGCCGGTGGCCGGCCGCCTGCAACAGAAAACCGCCGCCACCGGCGCCCTGGTCATCGACGACACCTACAACGCCAATCCGGATTCGGTGCGCGCCGCCATCGAGGTGCTGGCGGCTGCTCCCGGTCCGCGCATCCTGGTGCTGGGCGATATGGGCGAAGTCGGCGAGGACGGGCGCGCGTTTCATGAAGAAATCGGCCGCCATGCACGCCAACGCGGTATCGAACAGTTGCTGACGCTGGGCGAACTGGCCGCCGATGCGACCCGCGCGTTCGGCGCCGGCGGCGCCCATTTCAGCGATATCGGCCAGCTCGAGCGCGTCGTCGACATGCTCGCCACGCCGAACGCCACGTTATTGATCAAAGGTTCACGATTCATGAAGATGGAGCGCCTGGTGCAGCATCTTCTCGGTCAACAAGTACAGGATTCGCACTGACATGCTGCTCTGGTTAGCACAATACTTTCAACAGGATGTGGGCCCGCTGCGGGTCTTCAACTTCATCACGTTTCGCGCCATGTTCGCGACCATGACTGCGCTGGCGATCGGCCTGCTGGCCGGTCCCGGCGTGATCCGCATGCTGGCCCGCCTGAAGGTCGGCCAGGCGGTGCGCAACGACGGTCCACAGACCCATCTGATCAAGAATGGCACGCCCACCATGGGCGGTGTGCTGGTGCTGATCGCCATCGGCGTGTCGACCCTGCTGTGGGCCGACCTGACCAACCGCTTCATCTGGGTGGTGCTGGTGGTGACGCTCGGCTTCGGCGCCATCGGCTGGGTCGACGATTATCGCAAGGTGGTCTTCAAGAATCCGGAAGGAATGTCTTCGAAAGAAAAGTATTTCTGGCAATCGGCGATCGGCATCCTGGCAGCGCTGTATCTGGCGTTTTCGGTGTCGGCGCCGACCAATGCCAAGGTCCTGGAATTGTTCATGGCATGGGTGCGGTCCGGCCTGACCCTGGATCTGCCGAACAAGGCCGACCTGATCGTGCCGTTCTTCAAGACCATCAGCTATCCGCTGGGCGTGTGGGGTTTCATCGGCCTGACGTATTTCGTCATCGTCGGTACCAGCAACGCGGTCAACCTGACCGATGGCCTAGATGGCCTGGCCATCATGCCGACCGTGATGGTCGGCACCGCGCTGGGCCTGTTTGCTTACCTGACCGGTAGCGCCACGTATTCTAAATACCTGTTCATCCCCCATATTCCAGGCGCCGGCGAACTGATCATTTTCTGTGGCGCGATGGCTGGCGCCGGCCTGGCGTTCCTGTGGTTCAACGCCCATCCGGCGCAAGTGTTCATGGGGGACGTCGGCGCGCTGGCCCTGGGCGGCGCGCTCGGTACGATTGCCGTCATCGTGCGCCAGGAAATCGTGCTCTTCATGATGGGCGGCATCTTCGTCGTCGAGACGCTCTCCGTGATGCTGCAGGTCGCCTGGTTCAAGTACACCAAGATGCGCACCGGCACCGGCCGGCGCGTGTTGCTGATGGCGCCGCTGCATCACCATTTCGAACAAAAGGGCTGGAAAGAGACGCAGGTCGTGGTGCGCTTCTGGATCATCACGATGATGCTGGTGCTGTTCGGCCTGTCCACGTTGAAATTGCGTTGAAACTGCGTTGAAAGCGAGCGACTCAAACCTCATGCAATACGACGGCAAACATGTGCTGGTACTGGGCCTGGGTGAATCCGGGCTGGCGATGACGCTGTGGCTGCAACGCTGCGGCGCCCGCGTGCGCGTGGCCGATACCCGTGCCGCGCCCGAGCGCTTGCCGCAATTGCAGGCGGCCGGTGTGACCGAATTCGTTGCCGGTGAATTTGGCGCAGCGCTGCTGGAAGGCATCGACCTGATCGCCGTCAGTCCGGGCTTGTCGCCGTTGCATGAATTGGCCGGCATCACTGCCGCCGCCGAAGCCGGCAGCATTCCGATGATCGGCGAGATCGAATTGTTTGCCCAGGCGCTGGCCGCGCTGCGCACATCGAACGGCTACGCGCCGAAAGTCATCGCCATCACCGGCACCAATGGCAAGACCACCGTCACTCGCCTGACCGGACTGCTGTGCGAGCGCAGCGGATTGGCAGTCGCGGTCGCCGGCAACATCAGCCCGAGCGCGCTCGACGTGCTGCGCATGGCGCTCGATGCCGACGCGGCTGCGGCCGTCCCTGTCGCATCTGGCACCGATGCCGATGCCGACGCCGATGCGGGTGCTGACGCTGGTACGGATGTCATCACGGAAGTCGTCATCGCCTCCGGCGCCAGCGCGCTGCCGGACGTCTGGGTGCTGGAACTGTCGAGCTTCCAGTTGCATCACACCTTCACGCTGGCAGCCGATGCCGCCACCGTCCTGAACATCACCCAGGATCATCTCGACTGGCACGGCGACCTGGATGCATACGTCGATGCCAAGGCCCAGGTGTTCGGCCCACGAACGGTGCGGGTCCTCAATCGCGACGATGCCACGGTCATGAAGATGGCGTCGCCATTGGCCCGCGTCATCACCTTCGGCGCCGACGAAGCCGAATACGTCGACTGCTTCGGCCTGGTCGAGGAACACGGCATGCAGTGGCTGTCGATGGCGGTACTGGCCGAGGACGAAAGCCAGAAGCGCAGGAAGAAGGGCGACCTGACCCTGGCGCCGGTGGCGACCAGCCGCCTGATGCCGGCCGATGCCCTGAAAATCCGTGGCCGCCACAATGCCGTCAATGCGCTCGCGGCGCTGGCCTTGTGTCGTGCGATCGGCCTGCCGCTGGCGCCGCTGCTGCACGGCCTGCGCGATTATGCAGGCGAACCGCACCGGGTCGAACTGATCACGACGATTGGCGATGTCGGTTATTACGACGACAGCAAGGGCACCAATGTCGGCGCCACCGTCGCCGCGCTGGTCGGCCTCGGCGTACAGCCCGGTAATCCGGACGGCAGCGCCAAGCGCTTGTGGCTGATCGCCGGCGGCGAAGGCAAGGGCCAGGATTTCTCGCCGCTGGCCGAGCCGGTGCAACGCTATGCACGCGCGGTGCTGCTGATCGGACGCGATGCGCCGCAGATCCGCGCCGCCCTGACATCCGCCCAGACAGAACTGATCGATTGCGCCACGCTGGAAGCAGCGGTCGAATACGCCGCCGCCCATGCGCAGGGCGGCGACATCGTACTGCTGTCACCGGCCTGCGCCAGCTTCGACATGTTCAAGGGCTACGGCCATCGGGCCCAGGTCTTCATCGATGCCGTGCGCGAAATTGCCTTGTCCCGTGGCGAGGTGGCTGCATGAAGTTTGCCTTTCCCGGTTTCATGCAATCGGCGCCGCGCCCGGTCGAACATCTGGCGCAGCGCTCGAAGATGATGGAATACGATCAGCCGCTGGTGTGGGTCGTGTTGTTGCTGATGTTGTTCGGCATGGTGATGGTGTATTCGGCATCGATCTCGCTGCCCGATTCGCCGAAATACGCCAGCTATAAAAATAATCATTTCCTGGTGCGCCAGGCGACCTTCATCGGCGTCTCGCTGCTGGCAGGTTTGTTCACCTTCAGGATCAGGATCGCCACCTGGCAGCGCTTCGCACCGTACCTGTTCGTCGGCACCCTGATCCTGCTGGCGCTGGTGCTGGTGCCGGGTGTCGGCAAGGGCGTCAACGGCGCGCGTCGCTGGCTGTCGTTCCGGGTGTTCAATCTGCAACCTTCCGAACTGATGAAACTGTTCGTGGTGCTGTATGCCGCCGATTACACGGTGCGCAAGCAGCAGTTCATGCATCAGCTGACCAAGGGCTTCCTGCCGATGGTGGTGGCCGTCGGCATGGTCGGCGCACTGCTGATGCTGGAGCCGGACCTGGGTGCGCTCGGCGTGATCGTCTGCATTGCGATGGGCATTCTGTTCCTGGGCGGTATCAACGGCATCTGGTTCGGCGGTATCGGCGCGACGCTGGTGGCGATCTTTTCACTGGTGATCGCCTTTTCGCCATGGCGGCGCGAGCGCATCTTCGCCTACCTCAATCCCTGGGTCGAAGAAAACGCGCTTGGCAAGGCCTATCAACTCTCGCATTCGCTGATCGCCTTCGGGCGCGGCGAACTGTTCGGCGTCGGCCTCGGCGGCAGCGTCGAGAAACTGCACTACCTGCCGGAAGCGCATACCGACTTTCTGCTCGCCGTGATCGGCGAAGAGCTTGGCTTTGCCGGCGTGTTGCTGGTGGTCGTGCTGTTCTACTGGATCGTCAAGCGCGCCTTCGAAATCGGCCGCCAGGCCATCGCCATCGACCAGACCTTCGCCGGACTGGCGGCCAAGGGCATCGGCATCTGGATCGGCGTCCAGGCCTTCATCAACATGGGCGTGAACCTGGGCCTGCTGCCGACCAAGGGACTGACCCTGCCGCTGATGAGTTACGGCGGCTCCGGCGTGCTGATCAACTGCGTCGGCCTGGCGATCCTGTTGCGCATCGATTATGAAAACCGCCTCCTGATGCGCGGAGGACGCGCATGAGCCAAGCCACGACTCAAGCCACGACTCAAGCCA